>CAMOWU010000168.1 GCA_946628545.1 uncultured Bacteroides sp.
CAGTGCGTCCTCCGTCTGGAACTCACCAACCTCTTGAACCAGCGCAGCTACTCCTACACCGTCTTCGATGGTATCAACACCTACACCTACGACTACGGCCTTTGCGGTCGTACCGCCCTAATGAGGCTGACGTTTAAGTTGTGAGATAATTAAATAACTTCCGAAACTTCAGTAAATATATTTCGATATTCTTTGATTTGATGTTTCACCAAAAATCAAAGTAAAGGTTTAGAACACATACCTGCAAAGAAGATAATTTCCTCCAAACCTATTGCTTTTTATGCAAATTTGATTAATTTTGCATACGGCATCTGCTGAATGCCGGACAATAAAAAGTAATGTTATGAGAAGGAAAAATGTTTTTGTGCCGTTGCGTACGGCTGTTATGACGATGATGATGATGGTGACAACCTTGGCGGTGGCTCAAGGCAACGCCACGGATGATGGCGACAACTGGATGAGGCGACTGCCCGACAACACCTACGTGGCGGCTGTCTCTATACCTGGCAGCCACGATACTGCCACTGGTGAAGGCTTTGGCGAGGACGGATCCATGGGCGAGGAATATGCGCGGTGCCAGGATCTCAGCATTGCTGAACAATGGAAAGTGGGCGTCAGGGCATTCGACCTCCGACCTGCCGCTTTCGAGGGTTACCTCAACTGCAACCACGGCATGATACCCACCGTCAAGCGTTTCGACGATGTGCTCTACCAAATACGCGACCTGCTCATTGAGCATCCATCCGAATTTGTCGTTATCCACATGCTGCATGCCGACGACGGAGACCAGACCGACGATTACAACAAACAGATCCTGAGCCTACTCCATAGCGCCGAACTCAAGGACTATCTGGTCAACTTCAAGAAAGACCTCAAGGTCAGTGAGGTCAGGGGAAAGATGCTCATCCTCAGCCGCGACATGTATGCTGCCACACCTGTGGGAGGCTTCTTCTCCAACTGGACCGGATCGGCCGACTGGAACTACATGACGCGACCCACCATCATCGGAACTGGCACCAACACATCCAAGGTCTATGTCCAGGATTATTCCGAAACCTACAAGGAAGGAGACCTCGACATCAAGATCAACGCCATGAAGCGACTGCTCAACTATGGAGCCACACATAAGAACAAGTCCAAGGCATCCATCGTGTGGTATTTCAACTTCGCATCGGCTTATTCCAAAGTCATCTCCCTCTTCGGATTCGAAATCTCCACAAGCGACGGTTACCGCGACAATGCCACACATACCCACGCCGCCATGCTCGACTATCTTTCCACAACCAACTACTTCGGTCCAACAGGCGTGGTGCTGATGGATTACGCTGGAGTGGACCAGTCGGGCGACTACAACACACGTGGACGTGAACTGGTCAAAGCCATTATTGCCCACAACTTCACATACCTCGACGATGTGGTGGCTGGAGTGCATGCACCTGCCGGCGATGAACCCGAGGTCGAAGCCTATTACTCCACCGACGGTACACGTTTGGCCACACCGCAACACCATGCCGTCAACATCGTCCACTACTCCGACGGCTCCACACGCAAGATTCTCTACTAACCGTTTTTCCCCTTCAACAGCAAGCCCTCCTTTCCTTGTTTTTTTTAGACAATGATCTTGGTGAGTTGTTGTTTTAGTGCTTAGGTACAACCATCCTTCATTCGTTCAAAAAACAAATGGGTACATATACTTATAATGGAAAAGGCGAGTTCCTTGGCAGTGGAGCGTGCAAGTGGCCAAATTGGCTGATGGTGCTGATTTGGGCTGCGACATGTTGCCTCAATATCGGTGCGCAGAATTTGCTCATAAGGCCTTATCCTTTCGCCCATCAGTTATACACCAATCACATTTATGAAATTTTCCAGGATCAGGAGGGTTACATCTGGATTGGCACTACGGCAAGTCTGCACCGATGGGACGGACATTGGCTCATGAACTTCCGCAACAATGACGAGCACACACACCTACTTGCCGACAACAACATATCCAACATCGCTGACACCCGCCAGCTGCTGTGGATATGTACCAGTGGTGGTTTGACTCTTTACGACAAACAAAAGGGACATTTCTTTCCGCCTACAGACAAGCGGATTCTCAATAAATGGGTCAATGGTATCTGCAACGACAACGCAGATGGCATGTGGCTGGCCATTGGAACACAATTGTTTCATTGTAATGCAACGTGCACCAACATCGAATCAGTTAACCCTTTTGGCAGTCAACAGGAGAAGCATCATATCAATGCCATCTACTCTGACAGTAAAGGCTTTCTATGGGTGTTGTGCAATGATGGAACACTGATGAGAGGACGTGATGGCATGTTCGATGTCGTTCCATCCATACCAAAAGGAATTGCCTGCACCATGTTTGAAGATGCTGATGGACACTATTGGTTTGGTACCTGGGGGCAGGGATTGTGGCAATATCTACCGGAAGGAAATCGAGGCACAGGTGAATGCTGGGTGCAACATCACGTGCAGAATGATGAAACAGGAAGTGAGGAAAGCATTTTTTTCTGCATACAGCAAGACAAGGCAAAGCGCTGGTTGTGGATGTTGTCGTACAAGAAACTCTATGTTTTCCAGTACGATAGTGGAAAACTGAATCCCATAGACCTGGCTGCCTATTCATTGCCACGGCATGACTACACCAATATGATATGTGACAATGTGGGCAATATCTGGCTGGCGGCTAATGACGAAAGTTCCATTGTCAGTTTTGACCCTTCAGGCATACTTAGCTTTCGCACCCTCCAGCCATCTTGGCAGACAGATGGAGACCTTTATAATGTATATGCGGATGGCAACTATATTTGGCTGAACTGGCAACGCAATGGCTTGCAGCTGTACAATAGGAAAAAGAACGAATTGACCAGCTTGTACAACTTGAATCTGCCGGAAATGTCGGTTATCCGACCATCACGGGGCAAGGCTGCGGTTTGGGTGGCGCAGAAATACTATTCTTCTGCTTACCGACTTACTCAACAACAGAACAGGGTGACCGTAGATGACAAGGTGGATCTTGAGGCGGTGCTTAAAGACTCTCAACCGATCATAGACCTTGTTGAAGACGGGAAAGGCATCCTGTGGATGCTGACGCCCCGTCATCTTGCCGCAAGGCTCAATGATCTCGACGGGTCGATAGCCATTGTGGACATTAAGGAACCAACCGCCATTGCCCAATCCCCCAGGACGGGCGCATTATTGTGCGCTGCAGGGAGGAACCTTCATCGGTGCAAGGCGGAAGAACGATACCTGACCAGTAGCAACGTGGCAACACTCGACATGTTGTCCGACAATGAAAGGGTGATTGCCATGAGTCTTGATAGCACAGACTGCCTCTGGCTGGCTACATCCATGGGACGGACCTTCTGTAGCGACCGCAGCATGAAGAATTTCAAACCTTCGCCAGTCGATTCATTGCTGAACGACGGGCTTATTGAGGACATACTCTCCACGTCAAACTCAGTATGGCTGATGAACGTCAATAATGTTGTGTGCTTTGACCTGAAGCGACAGGCTGCTACCGTCTATCATACAACCGATGACCTCGTCAATATCCTCAGTTTCCGACATCGAGCAATCTGTCGAGATGGAGATGGGGTGCTGGCTGGTGGATATGGTGGATTCACTCACTTGCCAGAACAGCGGAATAATAATAATACTCCAGTTGTGTCGCCTGTGCTTACAGACGTGCTGGTTGATGGGACAAGTATTTTCTTTGACGGTAACGGCGCATCCGAGAGTACCTTCGGTCATGTGGTTTTGCCATCTGATGCCCACAACATCGAGTTGCGCCTTTCTCAACTAGCTTACTATGCCGGACCACAGCAACACTTACAGTACCGTCTGAAGGGATTTGAGGATAGGTGGTCGGAACTTGAATCGGCATATCCTCATGTCGCAATATCGTCACTTCCTTGCGGAACCTTTAATTTGGAAGTGCGAATTGCACAATCTGATGGTCGCTGGGGTGAACCACTACTCGTGACCAAAGTGAAGAGGCTTCCTGCATGGTACGAGACGGTGTTGGCCCACATCCTTTATCTGCTCCTTGCTATAGCGGCACTGGCTGGTATGGCATGGTTCATTCAACGGCGGCAACAACGCAGACTGAATACTGAGGTGTTGCAGGCCAAGGTGTCAGCCATAACCGCTGATCATCATCTCACCGATAAGATGATAGCCATAATAGACCATCATCTTGATGATTCTGACTTTGGATTGGAACAACTATTGGCAGAGATAGGCATGAGCAAGAGCACACTCTACCGACAGTTGAAGACCGAGACCGACATGACACCATCTGACTTCATACGGAACATACGCATGAAACGCGCCTGCGAGATGTTGCTATTGCAGACGATGACGGTGGCGGAGGTTGCTTATGCCACTGGTTTCTCCAACCCGAAATACTTCACTCGATGCTTCAAGGATATGTTTGGCAAGACACCTACGGAATATATCCGCAGCCAGCAAAAGTTGAACGAGCAACCTGATGGAGAAGGGTAAAAAATGTCTCAAAACAGGGGTCAAATCGTGTCATGATACCCCATTTACCCTACTATAAGCCTATTTTGAACCTTTTTCTGTTGCCGTGAGGGTATTTTTGCACCATCATTTCAACACATCTAAAGGTTTTATCAAAATGGCAAAAAAACAAAATTTCATCTTGGCATGGCAAGCGGCTGCTTGCATGATGTCGCTCTTTCTGGCACTGCCTGCAACGGAAGTCAGAGCCGACGAACTGAAGCCTGTAACTACCGTATGGGTTTCTCCTGACGGAAATGACGCAAACAACGGATCGCATGATCAGCCTCTGGCAACGCCACAGAAGGCTTTGCAAATAGTGAGGGAAATGCGACAGACAGACAATGGAAACTCGCTTGGAGAGGTACACATCGTACTTAAGGGCGGAACTTATTACTTGAGCAACACTTTGGTGCTGACTAAGGATGACAGCGGAACTGCAGACTCACCAACTATCATCGAGGCTGAAGACGGACAAAATGTGGTGCTGAGTGGCGGAACTGTGGTGAAGAACTGGGAACTGACGGAAAACGTTGAGGGATTGCCTCAAATAGCGCAGGGGCATGTATGGAAAGCCACCATTCCTCAGGCAGGGAACGAAGCCGTTCCTTTCCGACAGATGTGGATTGGCAAGAACAAGATGCGACGTGCCAGTACATTCGACAATCTCACCCTGCCTCGTATCTTCTCGGTGAACAAGTCCAAGGGGGAACTCATTGTTCCGCATCCAATCCAGAACTTCGCTAATGCCGACGAGCTGGAGATGACCATTATCCAAGACTGGGTAACCAATGTGATGCGTGTGGCTGGCATCACCTCTGCCGGCGAGCACAGTGTCTTCACTTTCAAGAATCCAGAGAGCGACATTGAATTCAAGCGCCCATGGCCAATCCTTCGCGCTGATGCAAGTAGCTCCACCAATCACATGTTCTACCTCTCCAATGCGATAGAACTCCTCAATCGACCACAAGAGTGGTTTTGCGATGGAGAGCAGGGGGTGGTGTATTACTGGCCTCGTAGAGGTGAAAATGCAGAAACGACAGAAGCTATAGTACCAGTGCTGGAGACTATCGTTAACATTTCGGGCGACAACGAAAAGAAAATTGAGAACATTGCGTTCCGCGGCATCACATTTGCACATAGCTCATGGCTACGTCCTTCGCAGGCTGGACATGTACCGCTGCAGGCCGGGCAATGGCTCTACGATGCCTATACAGATGCTTCTTCACGTGCCGGCAATGTGGCATGGGTGGGACGACCAGCTTCGGCTGTCAGTGTCAGCAATGCACGTTCTCTTTCCTTTGAAGACTGCCACTTCACACAGACGGCATCTACTGCCATTGACTTTGTGGCTGGAAATAAGCAAATGTTGGTGCGTGGCTGCACATTCAGCGACATTGGCGGAACAGCCATCTTGGCTGGATA
>CAMOWU010000169.1 GCA_946628545.1 uncultured Bacteroides sp.
GGAACTGTGTGACGCCTTGGGTATATAGTGCCTAAAACTGCGGTTTTCTTATTAACCTAAAATTTCCACCTTCATGGATCGTTGCAAGTGTCAAGCGTCACGAACTTCCATGAAGGTGGGAAATATCAATGAACTAATGTTCTGGATCTTCAGTTATTCACACCAAATAGGACGAATCTTATAATAGTAATAGTTATATTCATTGATTCTGGGATAGCGAGAAATATTCTCCTGCAATGGCGCATCAAGTATTTGCACCGAAGTTTCAGTCATTTTAAATGCTTTCGCTAGGCTGGCAGAAGCACTAGAAGTACTTCCTATTCCTGAAGATAAATATATGCCTTCAACTCGGGGTGTGAAATTAGTGGTGTATGTTGTCTTCGCAGGGCTTGTTTCGTAATCATACTTATAGTACGTTTTTACATAACTGCCCATAGGTAGGAATACTCCGTTATCCAAATCATCTTCACTGAAGGTGGTCGCAGTTGTATTGACCGTTCTCTCACCTTGCGGGGTTGTAAACAGATATCCATATACGCTGGCACCGCCAGGTGAGTTGATATAGCCATATTGGCGTGATGCATCATTTATCAGAACCATCAAATCAGATTGCCTTGGCATACGATATTGTCCGTTAGAAGCCCAGTATGCCAAGTCTCCTCTGGTAGCATGAGCGAAATCAGTTTCGTATTCGTCCCCTATACTTTCATACCACAATTTCATGCAAATATCAACGGTTGATCTCTCAGGTCCACGGTGATAATCATAAGCCTTATCTCCAACTATTGAAAAGGCGAAGTTGTCTTTTATCTGGTTTGTATCTGGATTGGTGGTTTCATCATACCCTGCATAGTCCCATTGTGTAGGAGCGATGCGCCAGTTTTCCACAAATCCTTCATCGCCTCCGTTGACGGGGTCGTATTGAAGAATTCCTTTCGCCCATTTGATACCACAAACCTCTACATAATCATTATTTATATTGATATTGGGTGCGTTGCCTGTGTATGTGGTTTCGACCACGACATCGTAGAATCTTCCAGCATCCAGATTGGATGTGGGCAATTCACCCTCATAGATTTTTCCGGCAGCGGTCACTGTAAAGGTTGGCGTGGTTTCACCTGGAAATAGAGCGACATATACACAATTGTCTGCACCATCTGCTTTCACCTGAATCGTTGATGGTGTGGCAGGTGTCAAAGCTGGAGTACTCCTTGCGCTCAGTGTATAAGTGGCCTGAGGAGCCACACCGTTGATGGTGATGTCTGTGATGTTTTTCAAATAGTCTTTCCCGCTTTTAAAAGTGAACTTGCAGATGACCATCAGGTTTTCTGTCTGTCCTGCATCAGCTGTAGCTGTCTTGTCAGTGACTGCCGTAACGACCGCCTCACCGTAGTTGAAATCATAGTTCTGCTGTATGTCCTCCAAGGTTCCTTTTTGGCTGCCTATTTTGAGTGTGAGTGTGCCACTATTGTCTGTGATCGAACTTTCATTGCTCACAACGGGATAGAATAGACTCAGCACATCACCTACCTCGCAGTCAACCTCCCCAGTAAAAGTACCGAGTTTGGTGCTGCTCGTTGCTTTTACGGTTGCATAACCAGCGGAAGGATAGGTCCTGTTGTAGATAGTCACTTCATCGCCCATTTCCCATGAAGCATAGATACCATTTTCGCCCTTGTCAATGAGTATGGACCGTGTACCTACTTCTTCGTTTGTTGATGTTTGCTGAATGGTCAGCATTCTTAACTTGCGTCCATCAGTCAGATTATCTTTGGATTGATCTTCTTGTGCGCACGAACAAATCATGATGGCCATGCAGACTGAAAGTGCTTGAAATAGATTTTTTGACATCATATTCTTTATTTGTATTTTAGATTACCATTGAGAGCTATTGTAGTCACTACGCCCGCCTGAGACACCCTCATTGACGCCATACGACCAAATACTGTATTTATAGTTATTTCGACCTGCATCGATATCTCCATTTTGATTCCATTCCTCATTGTTATAGTTGTCGCGTGAGGATTTTATTCCAGTTGCATCCATCAGATGATTCGTATTGACAATACATATCGAACTTAATAATGGGGGCACGTACTGTTTTTTCGTCTTCATATTGCTTTATATTAATCGATTTTTAGGTAAAAGGGTTATCCGCTTTGCTCTTATATTTTGCTGAAGTTTCGAATACATTAAAAACCTGAATGGGAGAGTTCAACGACACTCTCCCAAATCAGATACTTATAAATGTATTTTTTTCATGGCAAAACTAATCATTTGTCCTTAAAAATAAAAAAAAGAATTGAGTTCAAAGTGGTTCATTCGGTGGTTCATTTGAGTTCACTTGAAATCCACTTTGACTCAATTCTTGGTAATCGATTGATTGTCAATGTTCAATCGTTTATAGTCTTAACTGCTCCAGATAGTCGAGTTGATGGAGGTCGCAATAATCGAGAACGCGCTGCCACATCAGCCTTGTGGAGTCTGAATGCTGTGGGTCGAGCCGGTAAACGCCGATGAAAGTATAGGTGGAGTCCTGGACGTTTTTCATGAAAGTGACACGGAGCTCCTTGAATGAGGTGACGCGCAGATAGTTGTCGGCGTTGCGCATCTTCACTGCTTCTGTTGTGTTTGTTGTGGTGTCGATAGGTTGCCAATACTCAAGAATTGTTGGGCAGAGGCTGTCGGTGTTTCCCTCATTGTGCCATTCGGGATGGTTGTATTCAGGTCCCCAGATGATGATGCCTTGGTGATGTGGCAATGCCACGCTCCAAGGTGTGGGGGATTCAGTCACCCCGAAAAGGCGAAGGTAGTCGTCAGTGGAAGCGAAAGACTGTCCGAGGCGTAGCATATATCCGTTTTGAGTCGCTTTGTCTTTAGCGTCTGAATGGTAGAGCAGTGCTACTATGCCCACTATGGCAAGGGCGCAGATGATGTTCACCAACATCCATTTGTGCCTGAATCTATGATCAGTTTTTCCGTTCTCGTCAGGTCTGAATGTGGGTTGATCTTCTTGTTCTGGTTCAGTTGATGTAGTGGGTTCGGTTGATGTGGTGGGTTCGGTTGATGTTGCAGGACTTGTTTGCTGGCAGAAGTCGTCCCAATCCATGTAGCCCACATAAGCGGCCAGCACATCGAGTGTTGAACGTCGTGGCATGACCACGTCTCCCACATACCCCCATAGTCGCTTGAGTGTGCTGACGCTGACTGTGGTGTGCATCTGTTCAGAGATACAAGCGCAGAGATAGTCGAAGTTTTTCGGGGTCTTGACTGTCCGTCCCAACTTGGCCTCTATGTCTTTTTTCAGCCTGTCTAAGTGTTGTTCCATTTCGAGTGTTGGTTTTTCATTCTTGAATAGAAATCGCATGGTGAATCAATACACCATGCGATTTTATTTCAGTAAGAAAACATCACTTGCTATAGTCGGGGATGCCGAAGCCGAAGACGTTGTCGGGATGCTCGGCGTTGTCACCCAAGGCACGGATGACACCGATTACCTCCTTGGCAGTGAGTTTGGGATTGGCCTGCCAGAAGCATGCCACACTGCCACATATGATGGGCGATGAGAAACTGGTGCCGTCGGCTGTGGTCAGAGTGCCGTCGCGGTCGATGACCGTGCAGTCCTCACCCTGAGCGCAGATATCGGGTTTGATGCGTCCGTCGGCGGAGTTGCCGATAGAGGAGAACAGCGTGTTCACTCGCTTGTTGTTCACCGCACCCACTGTCAGGATATTGTCGGCATCGGCAGGCACGCCAATCAGTTTCCAGGCGTCGTAGAAGGCGCTGTTGCC
The DNA here is from genome assembly GCA_946628545.1 of uncultured Bacteroides sp. Classification (GTDB taxonomy): domain Bacteria; phylum Bacteroidota; class Bacteroidia; order Bacteroidales; family Bacteroidaceae; genus RUG11857. The sequence goes on from CAMOWU010000169.1 coordinate 3,792, forward strand.
AGCCGACTGGCAAAGCACCATACCTTTGTTGGCCGCCATGGAGGCTGACTTCGAAATCAGATGCGTCTTGCCGTCGAGTTCATAATAACGCACATTGTCGGCCTTGTTGTCGAACTCTGTATAACCCAAGGAGGTGTTTACCACATCAGCACCTACGCTGTCGGCAAACTCGATGGCAGCGCACCAAGTGTCTTCCTCAACCAATTGCTCACTGTGGCCGTCTTCGCTGCGAAGCAGCCAGAAAGAAGCTTCAGGAGCTGTTCCCACAAATGTGCCTGGTTGGTTGGTGCCGATGCAAGAAAGCACCATCGTGCCGTGCAATTCCTGCTCGAACACGTTGTCGATGCCTGGGTTGACGAAGTCCTGATAACCCAGCACATTCACGTTCTTGAGCATCGGGATGATGTCGGCATTGTAGAAACCACCGTCGATCACGGCGATGGTCATGCCTTTGCCTTTATAGCCTTTTTCGTGGAGAACGTCGAGATTCATCATGTGGAGCTGTCCCCAGCCCTTGCCGTAGTAGTTGTAGGGTTCACTCTTCATCGCCTCCTCTTGAGAGCTGGGTGTCACGATCAGTGAGTCCAGATGGGCATACTCCATCTCCTGCTCCTCAGCTTCCTGGCGTTCCTTGACGGCCTGTGCGATGAGCATGCGCAGCATCATCGACTTGAACATCTCGAGGGAGTCTTGTTGCTGGGTCGTCAGTTCTTTCACATCTGGATAGAAGAGGTCTTTGATTCTTTCCTCTTCGGCATCCAGTTGGTTGCGTATTTCCTCCTCAAGAGAAGATGTGGTTACTTCTTCCTCTTCCACCTCTGCTGCTTCTTCGGCTGGTGCTGCCTCAGATGGAGCCTCTGTCTTGATGTAGGCGAAGCGGGCGTTGTGGTCGGGTGTGTCGTCCTTGGTATAGACTGCCACTTGGCGTACCTCTGTGACAAACGCCTCCTGGCGCACCTTGTCCATCAGTGTGGTGTCGGTGGTTTCCACCACCACCGTGTTGTTCCACTTGCTGCAGATGATCACCTTCACCCCATCGTTGCGCAGGGCATTGAGATAGACCTGGCTTACGGGTAGGTCGGTCTTGTCGATCTTCAGTTTCTGGCGTTTGCGACGCTCAATGGCCTTGGCCGAGAGAAATTGCTCGGGATGGCTGGTGGTGAAGGCTGTGCCTTTCTTGTCTTTCAGTGTCACGCGATAGCGATAGCGGGGCGTGTAGTCCTGCGCTGACAAACCGACTGCAAGCATGAGGCACAAAATGAGAATCGGAAATCTTTTCATTGTTTTGTTGCTTGTTATTGTTAGTTAATGACTTGCCCTTGGGGCTTCTTTTTTCGTACAAAGAGCAAAAATAAGGTCTTTTTCCCAAATGACCAACTAAATCTGTATTTTTTTTCGTGATTTGACAGAATGCAGGCATCTGTGGCGCGGATATACACACCAAGGCGAAGGCTTTTATTTGTCCAAATTTTGTTATATCGATAAATAGTTATAGATTTGCATGGAGAATAAAAAAACGGTATTATGACAGCAATAGAGTTGAATGCGCAGATATGGCGGGATATGGCCGAGATTGCCGATAATGAATTACTGTTGAAACAGTTGGCTAAGTACTTGAAGAAGTTAGTGGCTAAAAAGCAGACAGACCCGTCGCTGATGACGAAGGAGGAATTCTTCGCCAATGTAGATGAAGCTCTTGAGCAAGCGCGTCAGGGGCTTGTCCATAGAATGAATCCAGATGAATCATTAGATGATTTTCTCAATAGGGTCGGCTGATGGTATATCAAATTGACTATACTGACAAAGCTATCGAAGGTTTGATTCGCCTTCGTAGGAGTGAACCAAAGGCATACGCAAAGGTGCAACGTCTGATTGTTGAACTGAAGGAACACCCTAAAACCGGTACAGGCAAACCCGAACAACTGAAGGGAGACCGAAGTGGTCAATGGAGTCGTCGTATTACCGACAAACACCGATTGATTTATACCATTAATGAGTTGGAAGTCGTGGTGTTAGTGCTTACCACTTATGGGCATTATGAGGATAAATAATTTGATGGGGCAAGACCAAGCATAATCCCCCTCACCAAAACGTGGTGTGGGGGATTGCTATATCTGGAAGTGTTTTGATCCTAC
>CAMOWU010000170.1 GCA_946628545.1 uncultured Bacteroides sp.
GAGCTATGCCGAATCGTGACAATATTCAGCACGCTAAAATTACAGGAGAATAATTCAGAAAAAATTGAAGAAAAATCTCCATAAATCCATTTTTCTCAATAATTTTGAATCAAATTTTTCGTTAATTTTGAGCAAAGCGACCATCAACGGCTGAATGGCTGAGTAGTTCCAAAAACAAAAAAAAGAAATGTCTATGCTTATCATCCATGCAAATGACCCAACAACAGCATTCCTCAGCACAATGTATGCTGACAGAACAGACATCAACGGACGTATTGATGAACACAGCACAAATGGGGAAATCATCCACGCCTTGAGAAAAAACGACCGCATCATGATGCTCGGCCACGGTTCTGACGACGCACTGTTCGCCTTACCCGACAAACACGGAAGGTTCCGGCCTTTGATTTACAACCGCCATGTGGAGTTTCTGCGTGGAAAGGAATGTATCGGCATCTGGTGCCATGCTGACGAATTCGCCACTCGCTATCACTTGGATGGCTTGTTCTCGGGAATGATCATCTCAGAACTGTCGGAGGCGAAGGATTGTGAAATAGAGACCACAGCTGAGGAAGTGGAGCGGGAGAACAAGAAATTCGCCGAACGTCTTCGCGACTGCATCAACTCCTACCCTCTCCCTCAAGTGCCTGCCAAGATGGCTGAACTCGACGATGTGCACAGCCCCCTGACGGAGTTCAACTACTCCAGACTGTACTATTTCAAGTATTGACGTTATTGAACTGAACATCATGCCTATCATAGAAATCAACCAACTGACCCATCCTGGAGTGGAGCACTTCTGCAGGCTCACTGAGGCCCAGCTGCGCAATCGACTGGATCCCGACAACGGCATTTTCATCGCCGAAAGCCCCAAGGTCATCCGAGTGGCATTGGATGCGGGGTACGAACCCGTGTCCCTGCTCTGCGAGCGTCGTCATATCGATGGCGATGCGCGCGACATCATCGAACGGTGTCCCGACATCCCCGTCTATACGGGTTCCCGCGATGTGTTGTCACAACTGACGGGCTACACACTGACTCGCGGTGTGCTCTGCGCCATGCACCGCAAGTCCATGCCATCGGTGGATTCCGTCTGCGAGAATGCCTCTCGTGTGGTCGTCATCGATGGAGTGGTCGATACCACCAACATAGGAGCCATCTTCCGTTCGGCTGCCGCCCTGGGCATGGATGCTGTACTGCTGACGCCGCAGTCGTGCGACCCGCTGAACCGACGCGCCATCCGCGTGTCTATGGGGTCGGTATTCCTGGTGCCATGGACATGGATAGACAATGAGGCTGATGACTACCAACAACAGTTGCGACACTTGGGGTTCCGCACTGCAGCCATGGCCTTGAGCGACGAATCCGTACCCATCGACTACCCGCCACTTGCCGCGGAGCATCGACTGGCTATCATCATGGGCACTGAGGGTGACGGTCTGTCGCATCATGTGATCGCTGGCGCTGACTATGTGGTCCGCATCCCCATGTCGCACCAGGTCGATTCCCTCAATGTGGCTGCAGCATCTGCCGTGGCGTTCTGGCAGTTGCGGAAAAGGTGACGAATTCTCGGATTCTTTTCTTCAAATTTTCCTAAAATCTTGAGCGTAGCGACAAGTAGGAGGTGCGGCATTCCTGCCGCACAAAAAAACGTTTTCCCAAGGAAATATTGGTCGGATACATTGGGTAGTCTGACAATAAATTCGTAACTTCGCACACAAATCATTGATCACACATTCTTATGAAACAAACTAACCACCCCACCCTGCACTGGCAGCCATTCCTGCTCAGCCTCACGCTCTGCCTCGCCTCACTCACGACATGGGCACAACGACAATACTCGATGGACTATCAAGTGGACTTCGACACCTTGGGCCACTACCTGATTGTCACACTCGACTACAACGAAACATCGCCCACAGCTGCATCCGACATCGTGCTCAACATGCCGGTGTGGGCTCCTGGCTACTACCAAATCCTCGATTTCCCGAAGCATCTATGCGATTTTGCCGCCCAGACGAACGACGGACAAAAGCTCGCATGGCAGAAGGAAGGCAAAAACCGATGGCGTGTGCCCGTTCCCAAGAACGGACACGTCAAGGTCAGCTATCGCGTCTTCGCAAACGAGCGCGACGTGGCTTCGAGCCGCGTGGATAAAGATATTGCTTTCGTTGCTCCCTGTGGCGTATTCATGCACGTCGATGGTGAACTCAACCACCCTTCCACCGTTACCTTCCACTTGGCCAGGGGATGGACACAGATCGCTTCGGGACTGAAACAAGGCGGATGGGACTGCAATAATCGCGATCTCCGAAACGACGGTACCGACTCCCTGACTGCAGTCTTCGATGTCAAGGACTTCGACACGCTTTACGACTCGCCTTTGCTCTTCGGCAATTTCCGTCTCGACAAATTCATACACGACGACCGATGGTACGAATTTGCACTGGAAACGCCCGAGGGGGTTGACGAACTCGACCTGAAGGGGAATTTCTGCAAAATAGTGTCGGAGGCCACAAAGATGATGGGACACGTGCCTTACACGTTCTACAGCCTCATCCACATGGGAGAGGGCGGAGGAGGACTGGAGCACCTCAACTCGCAGGCGTGCTACACCGATGGCACTTATCGCTTCGAATCGCGCCGGCATGAAGTGAAATTCCTGGCGTTCGTAGCCCACGAATACTTCCACCTCTACAACGTGAAGTGCATCCGGCCAGCTGAACTATGGCCCATCGACTACAACAAGGAGGCCATCACACCGATGCTGTGGGTAAGCGAGGGACTGACCTGCTACTACGAGTTCAGACTGCTCCGCTATGCCGGCATCGCCACCCCTGACGAGGCGCTCGAACTGCTCTCCACTTATTTCGGTCTGTATGCACCCTACGAGGGGCAGCGGCACCAGAGCCTACGACAATCGAGCTACGACATCTGGCTGAACTTCATGAACAATGATGCCAACAGCCGTGATGTGCGAATCAACTACTATTTCAAGGGACCAGTGGTCGGTCTGCTCCTCGACATCGACATCCGACGCCACACACAGCAACGACGCTCGCTCGACGACGTCATGCGCCTGCTCTACCAGCGCTACTACTTGGAACTCAAGCGAGGCTTCACTGAAGAGGAATTCTGGGCGCTCTGCGCCGAGGTGGCTGGCAGCCCACTCACCGAAGTGCGACGCGCAGTCGATACCACCGACGACATCGACTACGACTATTGGCTGCGGGATGCCGGACTGCGTATCGACGGCAACAAAATTGTCCGCATAGAGCGTCCGACAAAAGCACAAAAAGCATTTCTGGAAGCAATGAAACTGTAGGAACAGACGCCCGAGCTGAAATCACCATTATTGGTATTTCAGCTTGCCCCTGTCGATGTCGTCTTGCAGTTGTCTCAACTTTTTCAGAGACTCCACCATATCATCAGTGCCTTCAGACCTCCTCGACTCAATCCGTTTTCTTTCGTTCCTGTAAGCCAGGACGTACCGAATGTGAGGGCAATAGAAAAGGTGGTGGCTAAAAGCGACAGGAGAAATTGTTTCAAGGTAGCCTTTGTCTTGTCGCTCTTCAATAGGCTTGGAATGCGGAGTTTCATATCATTCAATACTGTTTATGGATATTTTGGTCAGACTCGCTGTTATGTCCGTGATCTTATGGCCTATTACTCAAAGGTCAACGGCCAATGGTCAAAAATGCGATTTAGCGAGGGCAGAGCCAAGCTTGCTTGAGCTATGCCGAGCGTGAGCATTTTAGGCGAAGCCAATGGTCAAAAATGCGATTTAGCGAGGGCAGAGCCAAGCTTGCTTGAGCTATGCCGAGCGTGAGCATTTTAGGCGAAGCCAATGGTCAAAAATGCGATTAAGCGAGAGCAGAGCCAAGCTTGCTTGAGCTATGCCGAGCGTGAGCATTTTAGGCGAAGCCAATGGTCAAAAATGCGATTAAGCGAGAGCAGAGCCGAACTTGTTCGAGCTATGCCGAGCGTGAGCATTTTAGGCGAAGCCAATGTTCAATGCTCAATGCTCAATGCTCAATGCTCAATGCTCAATGTTCAATGCTCAATGGTCAATGGTCAATGCTCAATGGTCAATGGTCTTCGTCTATCCACTCTTTGGTCATGACGAGTTTGCCTTGCTTCCATTCCCACTGTTGCATTTCAGCTCCATCGGGTACAGGACGGCTGCCTTTGATAGTCTTGTTCGCGGTATCGACCTCCGGCCATGCAATGCTCCTGAACTCTGGGATAACAACAAACACGCCGTCCTCATCATCCCAGATATACCCATCGAAGAACAGCGTCTGGTTGCCTCCAAAACGTCCACGGCAGACTGCAAGGTCGCAATAACCGTCGAAATTGAGGTCGATGAGAATCAAACGACCAACCTCCTGTTTGTCCGCAGGCAGTTCAGGAAGAACTTCATGGAGTGTCTGCAAATGACGATGGTCGGCACCGATGTTGATGTCATAACTCAGCGCATCGCCTTCATCCCAGATGTCATCCTCATCCCAAGCGGGGAAAATGAGCCCTTCTTTATCACTTCCTTTCGAGTAGTCGATTGGCTGACAACTCTCAGTGTTCGGAATAAGTGCGACCACATGATCATCCACTACTTCATCATTCACTACTTCTGTTGTTGATTCAGATGCTATTGATTCAACGGTGAAGTCCGTTACCTCGTCAGTCTTGTCGTTCTTATTAGTCTTATTGTCACAACTCAAAGCCATCGCAACCATCATGGTCACTGACGCAAATATAAACACTTTCTTCATATATGATTAGATAGATTTGTTTTATTTTTCGCAAAGTTAGATAAAAAACTCGGATTTATAAACATTTCAAAGTAAAAAAGTTAGGAGAAAAATAGACCCACAAGTGCCGTGTATGTGAACATGCTACGGAAAGAGAGCTAAAGGCCTGATGATTCAAGATTTATTCTTCTGCGAGAGGATGACATAGATGATGACGGGGGCTCCCATGAGGGGAGTGACGGCATTGAGCGGAATGATGCCTGCATTGCCGGGCAGGACGGTGATGATGTTGCAAATCATGGCTACTGCCGCACCGGTGAGAATGGTGCCAGGCTCTATGTTACTTTGATACGGGCGAGGATGGGAAACAGCACATCTTCACCCGATTTGAATGGGAAAATAGCCAAAAAAATAAAAAAATTGAGTTTGAACCAGAAATAATCGCATTTCTGCTTTACATTTTCTTCGTCTGAACTGTATTATAAGTGTATGACACAAAAACAAATGACGAACAAGCGAGCGCAGAGTGATGCTTGCATCAACTCTATCGAGCAAGGAGAAATTGGACGGAGTCAAATCGAAAGTCTGTTCAAGACACACTACGTACAGATGTATCATCTGGCACTCACGTTGCTCTTCGATGAAGCGGAGAGCAAGGACGTGGTGAGCGAGGTGTTCGCCAGTTTGCTTAGCGGCAAGGTGGTGATGAGAACGGACAACGCAAAGGCGTTCCTCTTGGCGAGCGTGCATCATCGCTGTCTGAATGTGCTGCAGCACAAACAGGTGCAAGAACGCTTTGCACGCCTGCTTACCGAGGACACTGATACACTTGTTAGCGACAATATCGTGGAAGAGCAACTACAGATGGAAGAACTGATGCGCTACGTGCGGGATAACCTGTCACCGATGGAGCAGAAAATCTTCCGACTGCGTTACCTACGAGAGATGACCTGTCAGGAAGTGGCAGAAATGCTGAACGTCAGCCGCCAAACCGTCCACACCCACCTGAAGCAGTCAGTGGAGAAAATCAGAAAGTATTTCAATTCAAACTCAAAAGCAATATGATGACCGAAGAA
>CAMOWU010000171.1 GCA_946628545.1 uncultured Bacteroides sp.
AAAACCGGGGGTGCTTCGCACCCTCGGTTACCAAGAGGAGACGCTTTCAGCGTCTTTCTTCAATCGCTCTTATGAGGGTGGGAAACTTGAATCATTGACTTGGTGGCAGTGGATTTTTCGTGCTTGGCTTGGCACCGAGTTGTATGAGTTTGTTGGCTGTGGTGAGTATGCTTTGTCCTTTGGGTTCAAGTTTGGCCTTGCCGTTGTCGAACGCCTTCTGCGCATTCTCGATTGCCTTGCCGACAGCCTCGTAATGCTTGATGAACTGCCCCACCCTGTCGATCATCTCCTCCGCCAAACGATAGACCTGTTCATGTTGCTGCGCCTGTTTGATCTGTGTCCAGGTATGGTTGATGATGCGCAGTGCAGCGAAAAGCGTCTGTTCGTCGGCGATGAAGACGTTCTGCTCCATGGCCTTTCGCCAGAGGTCGGGCTGTGCATCGAGAGCCGTCCACAATGCACCGGTGTGCGGCACGAACATGATGACGTAGTCCATCTTGACCTTGGGAGGCTGGATGTAGGATGCATAGTTCTTGGCAGCCAGTTCCTTGACGTGCCGGTTGATGCTGTCGATGTGCATCTTCAGGAACCGCTCTCGGTCGATTTCGTTCTCCGCATTGACATAATCAATGAAATTAGTCAGCGAGACCTTTGAGTCGATGATGACCTCCCGTTGTTGGTCGAGATGCAGGATGACATCAGGTCGCATATTGGATCCTTGATCGGTCTTCACCACATTCCCCTGTGCATCACGAATCACCGCTTGGGTGTCGTAGTGGATTCCCTTGGTCAACCCTTGCGATGTGAGCAATTCATCCAGCACAGTCTCTCCCCAGTCGCCCTGCACCTTGGTGCGCTGTTTGAAGACGCGCGCCAGTTCGTCGGCGCTCTGTCGAGCCGCCTCGCTCTGTCGCATCATGTTTTCGATGTTTGTGCGCATCTCTGTGGTCATGGCAGTCTGATGCAGTGTGTTGTCGTCCATCGCCTTTTTCATGCGGTCGATGGTCTCGCGCAGTGGATTGACAATCGCCCCAATGTTGCTGTTGCTTGTCTCGGCAAATTCCTTCTGTCGTTCACGCAACATCTCATTGGCGGCGTTCTTCACTTGCTCGGTCATGCGCAGGACAGTCTCATCAAAACGGCGTTGTAGTGCCTCAAGCGCCTCTCTGTGCCGCTTTTCCTGCTCGTTAAGCGTCTGCTGGTGCAGTGAGTTGCTTTCCTTCATCTGCCGTTCGTGCAAATCGCTCAGCGCATTTATGTCGCGTTCGTAGTCCTCGTTGACCGACCGCATATCGGCATCATATTTCTCCTTGGCAGCCAGTAGTTCCTTCTCCGTGGTGTCCTTGACAGCCTGCAACTGATACTTCAGAAGTTCAATCTGAGTAGAAAGCTTGCCATTCTTTCCCTTGGCTATCAGGAAGCCGACCAACAGCCCCAGAATTCCGCCAAAAGCCATAGATATAACAATATATGCGTATTCCATGATATAAATATTTTTTAATTCAATCCATACGGTCACGATAATCCTCGTAGGAGAACGACTTGAGCAGCTGGAAAGATCCATCCGTATGCAGCATGCCTATCGAGGGGTGTGATATGCCGTTGAACATGGTGGTCTTGACGGTCGTGTAATGGATCATGTCCTCGAAGATAATGCGTTCACCAACCTGCAGATCATGGTCGAACTTCCAGAATCCCATGAAATCGCCACTCAGGCAGCTGTTTCCACCAAGCCGGTAGATATGATCTCCTTTTCTCGCATCATCGAGGTTATCGCTTTCGATGGTCTCAGCTCCACGCACAGCCGGATGATAAGGCATCTCCAGGCAGTCAGGCATGTGACAGGTGAAACTCACATCGAGAATGGCAGTCTTCACACCCGCATTCGTCACCACATCCACCACAGAAGCCACCAGCGGACCTGTTTGCCAAGCGAAAGCAGAACCAGGCTCGAGAATGATCTTGAGCCAAGGATATCGTCCTCTCAGCCCCTTCAACAAACCGATGAGATGCTTCACATCGTAGTCTTTTCGGGTCAGGAGGTGCCCGCCTCCCAGATTCAGCCATTCGATTTGGTCGAACCATTTGGAGAACTTCTGCTCAATATGCTTCAATGTACGCTCTAAGGCGTAGGAGTCGTTTTCACAGTGGCAATGCACATGGAAGCCCTTGATTCCCTCTGGCAAAGTATCGGGTAGGTCTTGCGCCAAGACACCGAAACGACTTCCCGGCGCACAGGGATTGTAGAGCAAGGTTTCTATCTCCGAGTACTCAGGATTGACCCTCAGCCCCACCTGGACAAGTTCGTCGGCAGCGCTATTGTGCCGCACAACCGAAGGATAGAACCGCGCATATTGTGAGAGCGAGTTGAACGTGACACATTTGCTGCATGCGAGTATTTGTGGAAACTCCGATTCGATATAGGCAGGTGAGTAGGTATGCGCCCTGCTGCCAAACTCCTCAAAAGCCAATCGCGCCTCAAAGAGCGAACTGGCAGTAGTGTGGCTGATGTATTCGCGGAAGACGGGAAAAGTTTTCCAGAGCGCAAAAGCCTTGAAAGCGAGGATGATTTCAGTCCCACTCTCCTGAGCCACATGGTGAATGAGCGCGAGGTTCCGGCGCAGCAGTTCCTCCTCCACCACATAGCATGGTGAGGGTATATCTTGTAGATGTGACTGGATATTGTCCATGATGAAATCTGTTGTTGATGAGTTTATCCGATGATAGTCAGTCGCGCATACTTGACGAGCAGCACTTTCGATCCAGCAGTCTCAAAATCCACGGTGACCTTGCATCCATCGCCCGACCCACTGACAGCCGTGATGGTACCCAATCCGAAACGGTCGTGTCGAATGCGACACCCTACATGGAGGTCAGATTGAGGTGTGCTGGCAGAAGCAGGTGCTTGGCTTGATGGCATAGGCCTTCCAGAGGGTCCAGAAGGACTGGTATGACTTGAGTAATTAGAAGCGCCCGAGGAGTTAGAACTACCAGCAGTTCTTGAGGGTCCTAATGGACGCGAGGGGTACGGGGCCTGTGGTGCTGATGCCTTCGAAGAAGAAGTAGCAGGATTTGTCGAGGTATTGAAGAAAGTCGTGCTGCGATTTTTCCAAGGCAGTCCCACATCCATCCCCGACGTTCTTGTTGCGCTCTTGCCTGCATTTCGTTCGATGTAGCATCGGTCGATGTCTCGCAGAAAGCGACTGGGGTTGCCGAACTCCATCTTGCCATAGCGATATCTGCTCTTGGCATAAGTTAGGAAACAATGCGCCTTTGCCCTGGTGATGGCCACATAGAACAGTCGGCGCTCCTCCTCCATTTCGCGCAGCGACCCCGATCCCATCTGACTGGGAAAAAGATTCTCTTCAAGGCCGACAACAAAAACCGTATTGAACTCCAATCCTTTGGCAGAGTGCACTGTCATCAGTGTGACTTTATCTTCTGAATCTCCCCTGTCGGTATCGACATCCGAGAGGAGCGACACTTCAGAGAGATAGTCGCTGATCGACACATTGTGATTGTCCTCTTCCTGGCGGCTTTGCACAAAGTCGTCGAGTCCGTTGACCAATTCGTTGACATTCTCTTGTCGGCTGAGGTTTTCAGGTGAATTGTCCTGATAGATGTCGCTGATGATGCCACATTCCTTCACGATGGTCACTCCCGCCTGTTCTGCCGTTTGTTCCGCAGCCAGTTGCTGGAAGCGCAGGATCATGTCCCTGAACTTCATCAGTTTAGTCTGTGTGGCGGCACTGACAGCAAGCCCAGTTTCATTGGGTTGCGTGATCACTCCCCATAGGCTGACGTTGTTTCTGTTTGCCGCCTCCAACATCTTAGTGACAGTGGTGTTGCCGATACCGCGCGCCGGATAGTTGATGACTCTCTTGAACGCTTCCTCGTCGTCGGGATTGACGGCCAGTCGGAAGTATGCGATGATATCCTTGATTTCCTTCCTCTGATAGAACGACAGGCCACCATAGATGCGGTAAGGCATGTTGTGGGCTCTCAATTCGTCCTCGAAGATTCGGCTTTGCGCGTTGGTGCGGTAGAGGATGGCGAAGTCGGAGTAGGCACTGTGCTCCTTTCTGATGATTTCCTTGATATTCCTCACCACGATCTCCCCTTCCTGCTTGTCGGAATACGCCTCATAGAGATGGAGTTTGTCGCCTTGTTCCTTATCGGAGAACACCTCCTTGTGTATTTGGCGGCTGTTCTTTGCGATAAGGCTGTTGGCTGCATTCACAATCGTCTGTGTGGAGCGATAGTTCTGCTCGAGTTTGAAGAGCTTGACATCGCTGTAGAGATTGCGGAAAGTGAGGATATTGTCGATGTTGGCACCTCTGAATGAATAAATACTCTGTGCGTCGTCGCCCACCACGCATACATGCTGGTGTCTGGACGATAATTGCCATACGATGCGGTGCTGAGCGAAGTTGGTGTCTTGGTACTCATCGACAAGGATGTATTTGAAACGTTGCTCGTAGCGTTCAAGCACATCAGGATGCTGGTCGAAGAGACGGTAGGTGTAGAGCAGGATGTCGTCGAAGTCCATGGCCTGCGCGTTTCGGCACCGGTCCTCATAGCGCTGGAAAATCTCCCCAAACCTTGGCACCCTTTCCCTGATGTCAGTCTGTTGGTTGGCAGGATTGCCATTGTATTCCTTGGCATCGACGAGCTGGTTCTTGGCATTGGATATGCGGTTGAGCACATCTCCTGGCTTATAGAGTTTGTCGTCGAGCTGCATCTCTTTGATGATGGCTTTGATGAGCGACTTGCTGTCGGCATTGTCATAGACAGTGAAGTTGTTGCCGAAGCCAATAGCCTGATGCTCAGCCCTGAGAATGCGCAAGAAGACGGAGTGGAAGGTGCCCATCCACACATAACGCGCCATTTCGTTGCCCACTTGTGCGGCAATACGTGTTTTCATCTCGTTGGCCGCCTTGTTGGTGAAAGTGAGTGCCAGGATGGACCATGGTTTGTAGTCCAGTTGCTTGATAAGATAGGCCACTTTGTAGGTGAGCACACGCGTCTTTCCCGAACCTGCACCCGCAATGACGAGTGAAGGTCCGTCGCAGTATTCCACGGCAGCCTTTTGTCCGGGATTGAACCCTTGCAGCATTTCGTTGTCCATCAGGTGTTATTGTTTGGTCATTTTCAGCACTTTGGGCAACTTGACGTACTTATTGCCTTGTATGCCCTTGATATAACCGTTTTCCTGCTGTATTTCAAGTTCGTTCCCTGTCAGTTTCAGTTTGAGGTCTTGAGCGTCAGAACCCTTTTCCGAGACCACTCTGACCACAGCAGTCGTGCCATCTATTTCCTTGACTTTGAGGATCATCCAGCATCCGTTGATACGTCCCTGTAGGAAACCGTAGCAAGTCTCAAGTTCCAACCCTGGCACTTCAATGATATCCTCATAGAGGTTGAGTTGGCACTGTATGTTGAGTTCTGCGTTCTTGAACTTACCTTTGAACAAGGAGTCGGTGGCTTCCTGTGCCTGGATGGCGAAAGGCATCAATGCCACCACCAATAAAACAAGTAATTTCTTCATATCGCTTATGTATTTCTATTTCGAAGCACAAATATAGCATTATTCACTCAAAAACACAAAGGATTGCCCCAAGCATTAGTAAAAATTAACCATCGAACCATCCTTAGTAACAACTCAGCGATTCTGTTGTTGATGGTCGCTTCGCTCAAAATTGCCGAAAAATTTGATTTAAAATTATCGAAAAACTGTTTTATGGAGATTTTTCTTCAAATTTTCCTAAATAAACGTGAGTTCGATGAATTCAGAATAACGAAAGCTGTGTGTCTAATGTTCTTTGA
>CAMOWU010000172.1 GCA_946628545.1 uncultured Bacteroides sp.
CTAAGTATCTTGCCATCAGAATTACGACGAACCTTATCACCAACCTTTACGTTGTCAAGTCTATGATCATATTCGCCTATCTCATAATCATCTGGTATAGTTAGAGTTAATTCTGATATCTCGGACATCTGAGTTTTTGATTTACTTTCAGACTTATTCATTTCTCTACAGAAATGTTCTGTTAACTTTCGCACATCATTAGTCATGCCCCATATCTTGAAAAACAAAATAATCTCCAATATACCCCATGCAATCATGATTAGTCCCACGAACTTTATCCAAAGGCGCATCTCATATTCCCCAAATCCTGAGGCGATAGCATTTGCAGTAAACAATAACATTGTTATTAACATTACTCCCTTTTTTTTCATAACAATTATTTATTATGTCTTATTAGAACAGTCTGTAGATGAATCTGATGTTGGCGACGGGCCAGGCCTTGATTTTGGAGAAGGTGTTGAGGGTTTTGTTGACATCACCGTCTTTGGTGGTCGTTACTTCCAACCAGTCGTCGCTAAGTGGCGACCATGCCTCCACCTTGGGTTTTCCCCAGAACACCACGCCGAGGTCGCAGGCCACGTTGAAGCGGTGGTTGGCAGGGATGGAACGGCCGAAGCCCAGTCCCACATAGGGTTTGAAGGTGTTGACCTTGAGTTTGGCATGCGCGATACCGTCGGTCCCAGGGAAGACGATCTGTTCGCCGATCTCGAGTCCGTCCCCAGGGTTGAGCGGTTCGGTGTTCTCTGCGGTCAGCAGGTCTTCCTTGCCGAGGTAGAATCCGCCGGTGATGTGGAAGGCGCAGTTGTTGAACGGGTAGATTTCGGCCAGGAACTTGAAGTCGGTCATGTGCATCTTGGCTTTGGCCTCCACCTCGTTCCACGTTCCATCATTGGAAGTGTAGTTCACGTCGCCTTTGAAGCTGAACTGGGGCAATGAGGTAAAGCCCGTGCGCAGTGTGACGTAGCGCGTCAGCGGTGCGGAGATGGAGAAGCCCCAGCCAGTGCTTCCTGCCTCGAATTCGGCCGAGAGGTGGTTGAAGATGTAGTTGTCCTGTGCCTGTATGGCCCTGGGTTGCATGAACAATGCAAGAACCAGTACGATAATGGTGTTTGGGAGTCTCATGTGAAAGTCTTTTTTAGGTTAGTAATTGGATACTGCAAAAATATAACAATCACATGAGAATCACCAAGTTTTTTCGTGAAAAAGTGGATTATTGCGATGAACCTTTATTTTTGGCTTAGACCTTCTTGAGTAAGTGGTACAAACTTGATTTTGCCATCCTTGTCGAAATACAAGTACTCAGCACACACACTTCGCCTGCAGTCGCCTCCTGGCTCTCCATTCAAGGAATAGGAACCATCATGGTAGATGTAGTACCATTGTTTCTTGAATTGAATGACAGACGGATGAATGGTGAAGCCATGGTTGGCAGAGGTGCTGACAAAACCACCATACGTCCATGGTCCTTGTATGTTATCCGCATAAGAATAAGCCATTTGTTCCGTCTGCACGCCTGGAGCATCGCTTGCATAGACATTATAATACAACTTGCCCCGCTTGAAAAGCCATGGTCCCTCGGAATAGTTGCGCATAGGCACCTTCACAACCTCGCCGTCCAGTTCTATCATGTTCTTTTTCAACCTGACCATATAACAGTCGCCGTTTCCCCACGCCATCCAAGGAGTGCCATCATCGTCAATCAGTACGGTGGGGTCGATGTCTGCATTGGGACGATGTGAGTCGGGGGTCATGTCATCGGTGATGAGCGGTGTACCATCAAGTCGAGCGGGTTTGAAAGGACCTGTGGGGGAATCGCTCACCGCCACATCTATGGTATGTTGGCGGTTATCTTTGCGGTCGAGTGTGACGTAATAGTAATACTTTCCATTCGCTTCAACCACTTGTCCCGCCCATGACCCTCCAGGTTGGGCGTATGAGAAATCGGCTGCGGAAAGAACGGGGCCATGTGCCTTCCAGTGTTTCATGTCTGAGGATGAGTAGCATAGCCAGTGCGGCATATAGAACCACCCTCCAGGTCCAGCCTTGTCTATGCCGACATAGGCATACACGGTGTCTCCTATGACGGTGAAAGCCGGGTCTGCCGTAAAACAATCCGTGAACAGTGGGTTCTGTCCTTCAACCCGAGGCATAGGTGAACCGCTGATTTCAAGGTTGCGGATGGCTCCCTCCCTGACTTGCAATGCATTGGAAAATCCACCGGGAAAACCGTGGCCAATCACCCATATCGAAGCGTTGTGACGCAGAGCGTTGCCTGGATAACGCATTGAACTGGTCAGTCCGTCGATGGTCAGTCTTACGACCGATTCATCTTTGTCCGGGTTATATTGTGATTCCGCTTTTACTGCATACCATTGGTCTTTGTTGACTTTAGGGCCGGCACAGAGACGATGAGCCTCCTCGTACTTGTCAATGACTTCCACAAAGAACTGCCTCGCCATGTTGTCGTATCCCAACTGGATGTCGCCTGCAAGTGAGTTCTTTCCGATGAGATGGCTGCCCTTGCCCTCCTTACATACAAACACCTGCTCCGTTCCAAGGGTTCCGCATTTCAGTTCTGCCTGCACCTTCCACTCTTTCTGCATGTCGGCATAAGCCAGGGGGTGATTGAAGTTGAGTTTAAACTCGCTGACATTCAAACGCAATTCCTGTTTGGAATCATAGTCTTTGATGTCCCAATCTTGCAAAGTGAACACTTTGTTTTGTGCAGTAGCGCAGAAGGATGGAAGAATCAGCAAAACAGATATCAGTGTCTTTTTCATCTGTGAGGTATGTTTTTCTGAGTGATTATTCTTTTCCATGATAGGATGGATGGGCATTGTCGGGATTGATGACCAACTTCTCTACGACGATTTCAGGATCCACCATCACGACTTTCAGTGTATGCTTGCCTGTGGTAGTGATGTTGAAATCGATGCTCAGCCATCGGAGGTTGTCGAAGACCTCGCTACGCATGTGCTGCCGGAATCCTGAGAGGTAGATGTCGCTTGCTGGTCTCGGGAGCGGCTTGAGCACCTGTGAGCGCGCGATGTTCTCGTTGGTGTATTCATTGAAGGTGTCCACATACCCTTGTCGGGCATCCACAATCTGTGTCTCGCCATCGTCGACACGGATTCCGATGCGTAGTCCGCGTGCGGGATTGACATCATTGGTCGGTAGGATACCGAGCGCAAGTTTCTGTTTGCCTGCTTGACTGAAGTTGACATCGTATTCAAGTGTCGCTCCATCGCCTTCGGGACGGCTCTTTGCCGTTACCGGTTCAATGCCCATGTTGCCCTTTCCTCGTCCAAGACCGGGGAGGAAAGTCCATTTGGCATCGTCGGTCGCTGTCCTGCGCGTATAATCATGAGCCATCATCGCCATCTCTGACGGTTCGACTATCTCATGACTCTTGACATCGCTGACCCTCGGGAGAGTGTTGTCGTTGGGCATAGACCACTGCCTGTAACCGATGTGCTTGTCGAGCATCATACCATCCCATTTTCCTCCGGCGATTTCTTTGTTGTATTTCTCGGTCAACTGTTTGTCGCGCTCAAACAGTTCCTTCATGGTGACAGAGTCGCCCATTGTCGCTGCAAGATAAATCTTTGCCACTCCGGCACTCGCCACAGCGGGATATTCCACCAGTTGGAAGAAAGCGTCATGCATCTCCATGGGCATTTTTTTTGAGAGAGCGATGGTGCGTTGTTCCAGGGCATCCCAACGCTCGTACATACGCTGTGCCTCGCCAGTCTCGACACTGTAGATTCCAACCCTTTGCACTTCGGGTTTGCGTTCGAGGTTCATTTTGGAATATTCGGTGACGATGTCGGCAATTTCCCTCGCATACGCTCCACCGAAGATACTTCGAGCCCAATCCACCATATACTGGTCGATTTTGTCAGCAGGATAATCATCGGGGTTCCATGCATAGTGCATGATGAAGTCGATAGGCATCTCTTTAGGTTTCAGGTCGCCTACATTGATAATCCAGATACGGTCGATGCCCGTGCTGTATGCAAGGTTTAGTTGTTCTCGTATTTTCGCTGCTGTGGTGGTGTTTACCCATCGGTCGTTCCATGGTCCACCGTTCATGTCGATGTGGTAATACATACCCATACCGCCCTTGCGACCGCGTTCCTTCTCTGGGCCTGTACGTCGCACATATCCCCAGTTGTTGTCGCAGAAGAGTAGGGTGACATCGTCTGGCACAGTAAAGCCTGCGTCATAGTATCTTTGCACTTCCGTGAAGATGGCCCATAGTTGTGGAACCTCACTGGCGGGTTTTCTATACACTTTCTCTATGATGCGACGTTGGCCGTCCACAACATCCTTGAGCGTCTTCATGTTGTCTTCGTCATCTCCCTTGCCCATGGCCACATCGCCATCTCCACGCATACCGATGGTAATGATGTTGTCGTACGACTTGTTTCGTTCCAGACCTTCCTCGAAGAACTTGTCGAGATTTTCCTTGTTGGTGCTGTAGTCCCATGCACCGACACTGTCCTTTCGATAGACGTATTCCTTGTGTGCTCTCATCATGGGCTCATGATGTGATGTTCCCATGACGATGCCCATATCGTCGGCCATTTGTGGAGACAAAGGGTCGTCTTCGTTGAAACGGCTGTCCCACATAGCAGGCCAGAAGTAGTTGGCTTTCAGACGAAGCATCAATTCGAAGATACGGGCATAAGCCTTGGAGTTGATTCCTCCGAACTGTTGGTTGCACCATGTTCCGAAGGAAGGCCATTCGTCGTTGATGAAGATGCCTCGATACTTCACTTTGGGTTCACCATCCGTGTAGATGCCTTCACGAACAAAAATCCTGTCGTGCTTTTGGATGGGTACATCTGCCATCCAATACCATGGAGACACACCAATTTGACGTGATAGTTCATAGATGCCATAAATCGTTCCTCGTTTGTCGGAACCAAGGATGACGAGTTTTCCTTTGTCGGTGAAAATAAGATATTGCTCCCACTTACCCTCAAGTTCCTTGTATTGCTTGGGATATCGTTTTGCGAGTTTGCTCTTGCCTATCGTAGCCGCGATGATAGGAGCGCATTCACTGCCTGTCACTGCCTTGAGGTCGTGACGTAGATTACCGACGGCGATATGCACGCCTTTCCAGTCTTTAGAATCATAGACTACGGTGTCGCTCACACCAGTAAGTTCCAGGTCGGACGCTGAAGCGCGTTTGAATGTTACAAAGTCTGTGGCATTTGCAATGCTGACGGAAATGAGAAGCAATACGATGCTTGTGATTCTCTTGAACATTTTTTCAATAATAGGGAGTTAAATTAAGAGTTAAGAATTAAGAGTTAAGAAACATTTAAGTTCCATATTCTTGTGCATGGCACATAACTCCATAGAGCGCAACGAATTTATTTCCATTTTAAACGTAGAGAGTTGAGTTGTGTTATTTTTGGCAAAAGTAGTGATTCGTTTCGAAAATTATGGTACTTGGTGTGTCTGAAATGCGTAAAAATGATTTCACATCAATAGATTTGGTTTGCAAAGTTATGAATAAAGAGGATGAAGGCGGAATTGAAAGGTCATTTGGGATTTTAGGGTGAAAATCTGTGAAGCAGGGG
This sequence comes from uncultured Bacteroides sp., assembly GCA_946628545.1. Lineage (GTDB taxonomy): Bacteria > Bacteroidota > Bacteroidia > Bacteroidales > Bacteroidaceae > RUG11857. The sequence goes on from CAMOWU010000172.1 coordinate 5,592, forward strand.
GAAGTTACTCTTTAGCAAAACAAAAAAGGGGGTGGCCATTGCTGGTCATCCCCTTTTGCTCATCATTAACCTTTTGGTTTGGAACTATTTGATGTCGATCTTGCGTGAGATCTTGGGCTCTTCCTTCGGTTGAACCTTGGGCAGGCTTACGGTCAGCACACCGTGTTCCACTGTGGCGTTGATGTTCTCTTTGTCCACGTCGTCAGGCAGGATCA
>CAMOWU010000173.1 GCA_946628545.1 uncultured Bacteroides sp.
CGAAATCGTGACGAAGAAAATGTTCGGCGACTACGGCATCTATTGTGACGGAAAGGCAAAAGCTATCCGTTTCTCTACCCTTGAGGCTATTTGTAAAACCTTAGAATGTCAGCCGGGAGACATCCTTGAGTATAGGGAATAGTTGGTCACCCATTCGCCTTTGACCGTCTCAGACCGTGCGGTTTATTTGGCAAAAAACAGTTAAGGATGATGTAAGTTACTGATAATCAACTATGAGCCAAGTTTTCAACGAGAACGAGTATTAAAGCTTTGTTAAGTCTAAATCATTTAATACCAGCGAGATAAGCAATAATTATTTGTTTGCCTCGCTGGTGTATTTATGCATAGATATAGTTTTGGAACAACCGATTCTTACTTTGCTCTGTTGGTTCAATGTCTATGCTTTGCAAAGGAGATACAGCAATTAGGTTGTTGGAATAGCGGGAGAGGTAGTTGATATCGTTAACGTTGTTAATCTTTCCGCTGGTAGGCATAGACCTGACTACCTGCGAAACAAATTCGTACTCCTTTTGTGGGAACAGTCCTCGCAAAGCATCCAACTTCTCTTGTGAATAGCGAATATCCACCTTTTCGCCATCAACAAAGATCAGACCAACACTAATACGCTCGGCAATTTCTGGCCGGATGATGGCATATATAATACTGTATTTCAGATTATTCATGATTAATGTTTTCGTTAAAGCATTCTATAAAGTTGTTCCAAACTCCAATTATCCATTCCTCATCGAATAGTTGGCTGATTTTATCCTTGATGATAGTCAGAGGAACATTCCATTCTTGGGGAATGTCCTCAATGATCTCAATGGGAATTAGCTTGCATCGATGAATAGCGTTTTCATACTCCTTATTTAACTGTTCAGTGAGTGGCTTAAATTCTGATCTTTCTATGCGTTGCGTCAGGTGTGCAAAGAAATCAGAGCTAAGGATAGTATCGGTAGATGTAAGTTGAGAGATAGGATACTCAAATGTAGCAGTATTGAAAATACAGCCGTAGTCTATTGATACAATGAGGTCGTTCACCACGTCGTACATCAAGTTGGCATTGTTCGCGTTTCTGTCTTCGTTTGCAATCCAGAAGTCAAACAATGCAATCTTCATGAGTTGATAAAGTGTATCTGCATTCGCTGGTACTTGGCCATATGTCGATGGAGTTATGTCTATAACACCGTCAACCCATTTGGCCCCAAAAGATGAAGCAGATATGCTATGCGAATGGCTGATTCCTTCCCAATGCGAAGATTTTATCTTTATTAATGCGACATCTGGGGTGTTCAATTGCCAAGCTTTCGCCATTTCTGCTCCAATAAGTTCGCAAACTAATTTATAAGCTGCTGCCGAAGAACGCATATATTTGCAGACGTAGGTGTTTATGTCTGAACACGTCACCAATACGGGTTGCTCTCCAGTATTCAATTGCCTTTCAATCCGTTTTACACTATATAATATCGGCAGTGGCATATAAATGAATCTTTATTTTGCTGCAAAATTACGAATTTTATTTTAAATCAATTGCTTTATCCGAAAATTGTTTTCATTATGAATGATTTTTAGCCCCAACCTGTGCAATAATGTCACAAGTTCGCCAACAAGATCTGTCAACCCTCTCTGAACTTCTACATGGTGCTGTTAGGGCTGTTATAGAATTCGTTGAATCTGGCTACCCTGGTTTCACGTTTTGTCTGGAGGGCGACATCAAAAGTAGAGCTAACGTAGAGCTAAAGTTGAGTTGAAAAGAATCTACTTGTGCCAATAATGCACAAGTCTGGTGGGAGAGCATTGGCAAAAAGTTATTCCAATTCTAAATTAAACTTTCCATGAATTACATTTCGAGGCCTTCGAGGCACTTTCTGCCACTCGCGGAATTTTCGGTATTTTTCTTTCTTGTTTTCAAACATTGTGTCTTGTCATTTGTTCATTCCAACATTGCAAAATTAGGCATATTTTCACAAATAGCTCAAACATGTTTTGCTTTTCGCCCGATTTTTCGTAACTTTGGCTTCGCTAACTCACGCTGAACCGGCTTTGCAAGATGTCGGAGCGGGGATAATGGAGGGAGCACTACATGATGGAATGCGTCGCTGACGCTTTGTTTTGAGCCGTTCTGAAACTACCACTCTCAATATTTAATAGTAGTCAAGAACATTGCACAATTCAAATGGCGAACAGGCTGAAGCCAGACACCCCGCTTTTCTTCTGTAGTTAAAGATGATGATCAATCTGTCCGATTTGGGGTGTTTGGCGGACAAAAAGGAAATGGCTAAGTCCGGAAATCATGTCCTCAAGTAATAATCGAATTATACAATTTGATGTTTTAAGAATAGTTGCAGCATTTGCTGTTGTATGGCTACACACGTCTGCGCAAAGATTTTATACCAGTTATCCATCAATTGAATGGGATGCAAGAAACTTCTATGATTCCTTAGTACGATGGGCTGTGCCAATTTTCGTAATGATTTCAGGAGCTCTTTTTCTTGATCCCCAGAAGAAACTAAGCATAAAGACATTGTATAAAAAAAATGTTACACGTGTTGTCTTGATCTATATTTTCTGGTCTATTACTTATGGTCTATATTATTGGGTAGAGGATAAAGATCTCAAACGTTTGGCCTTCGAAATCATTCATGGACCATTTCATTTTTGGTTTTTAAAGATGCTTATTGGACTCTATATCGCAGTTCCAATTTTGAGAGCGATAGTTGTCGATAAAAAGGTGGAACAGTATTTTATATGCCTATCGTTAGTGACGGCTTTTATCATCCCTATGTTATTCCCTGTAATGGGTTGTATAAGCCATGGCACTAAGGATCTTGCAGAATATTTTTATGAGGCATTTGAAATAAAAATCGCTTTAGGCCATGTGGGCTATTTTGTCCTTGGTCATTATCTTGTCAATTACAAACTGAAGGAAACAGCCAAGAGAATGATATACATACTCGGAATATTGAGCATTTTCGCCGTCTGTATGCTAACATCTTTTGCATCCAGTCAAGTTGGCAAGCCTTATTTGCTATTCTATGAAAACACTAATGTATTTACACTTTTTGAGGCTGTTGCTCTATTTATTGCAATAAAAGACATAAAAATAGCGCCAAAATATCATCAGACTTTAATAAGTGCTTCTCAATTAAGTCTTGGTATTTACATCATTCACCCTCTTGTGATGTATGTGCTGTCTGATTATGGGAATATTGATTCTGCATCCTTGAATCCCATGTATTTCATTCCGCTATTTGCGCTTATCGTTTTCATGATATCCTATTGCGTGTCTTTCGTCCTGGTCAGAATCCCTTTCATAAAGAGATTTATGATGTGAACCCTGAGGTCTGCCTGAGCGACGACAGACGCTTCTGCGCACTGCAACTATCACGCTTCGCCGACCTGTGCTACCATCCTCTCTTCGAGCCGCGCTTCTTTGAGGGCGAGGTTGTGGAAGATTACGCTAAACTTTTTTAGCCATTCAAAATGACATTCACACCGGAAAACATTTTTTTCCTTGGCGCAGTATTGATCTTCGCCAGCATCATCATCAGCAAGTGGGGATATCGATTCGGGGTCCCCACCTTGCTGTTGTTCCATCAATTGCCCTTTCCTTTGTTCTTGAAGGTTTCCTTGGCAGCCTTGATTTGATCCTCGGCTTGCTTGAAGGCCTTTTCGTACCAAAAGGTGGATCAACTTCTGTTATTTTCCTTTGCACAAAATGAGATGAATGTCGTTTTTCATTTGGTTTTATTCTTTTTTTATATACTTTTGCAAAGAAGGTAGCTGCTCTGCCATTCTGATGTCGATAGTCGCCTCGCTCAAATTTTGAGCGTAGCTACCCCAAAAGGGAATAGGCTCCTATAAAACAAGCGTGTTGTTTCATTGTTTACGATAGGAGGTTCGGCATTCCTGCCGGACGTTTTTGTACGGCAGGAATGCCGCACCTCCTACTTGACACTGAGTAGTTGCGCAGAGAAGAGATCGTTTCATGATGTTCATTTTATAAACTGAAGAATATGAGAAAACTATTGCTTTTGCTTGCGGCAGTCGCTCTGCCTTTCGGTGCCTTTGCACAAAAAAAGTATGTGAATGTTGTCGCCTCAGGACTGACGGACAGGTTTCAATCTATCACACTGTCTGGCGACATTCCCACGGGTATGAAGACTTTCTACGATAGCTATACCGACCAGAATACCCTTGGGAATGTGGTCAATCAACTGGTATCGCTTGGATATGTGGTTGAGAAAATGTCGTGTGCCTACGGAGAAAAAAGCCTGGAAGTGATACTCTTATCCAAAGCCGCCCAACCCGACCTCACTGCGATCCGGGACAACACGATGGAGGAAAAAGAAGACGAGGCGGTAGAGGTGGCAAGGTACAACTTACAAGGAATACCTGTGCGTCCACATGAAAAAGGCATACAAATTGTGGTCTTTTCCAACTACACCACCCGTACCGTCATCGTCGAATAGGAAATCAGTCAAGTGGTCATCAATACCACATGTAGTTGCTGGAATAAACCCTTTTCTGGAGTTTGTCGTCCACGATTCTGAATGCACCCAGTTCGGTGTGCTCTGGAGCGCAGTCGAGATACCAGAAGTTGGGGCACTTGCCATCGTCGTCGGCTGCGGCGAGTTGGATCATAGGATAATCCTCCGCATCGACAGCCCACATCGGAAAACCGTTCTCATCGAGTTCCGTAGTTTCCATCTGACCCAGCACCAGACCCTTCCTGGTGATGGCGACCTGCATGGCGAAGGCCTCGTTACCCTCATACTCGAAGGTGACGGTATAGAACTGATACATGTCCTCTTCCACCTTGGCGTTCAGACGGCTCTTCTTCACCTTCTTGCCCACCATCTTCTCCAGCTCCTGCACCTGATAAGCGGGCATAGGAATCTCATCTTCACGGTCATAATCAGTGTTCTCCACCTTCATCGGCTTGTGGGTCTTGGCGTACGATTCGGTCACGAGGATGGCATCCCACACACCATCGCCGTTCACACCACTTTCGTTCCTGTAGCGCAGGTACTTCATGTGCTCGTCGCGCTCGTCGCCTTTCCATCCCATAGCAATGGTGGCTTCCTGTCCTTTATCGAAGTTTGCCGACACAAAACTGACCTTCTTATCACCATCTGTGGTGCGAAGAACCACGAAACGCTCCTTGTTCTTCTTCAGCCACTCGTAGTACTTATTCGTTTCATCTGCATAGCGTTCAAAGATCTTGTCGCGCTCCTCATCAGAGAGTTCACTGAGATCTTTATCAGATCCCTGTGGTGTGTAAGCGATGGGGGCATACCAGTCGGGAGTGTACATATCAGGCACCACCAGGAGGGGCACGTTCTCAAACTGCTGCACTATCGATGTGGTCGCTCCTTCTGAATCTTGAGTTCCCTGAGCGAGAGCGGTGGTCAGACTGTCAGTAGAGGTAGCGTCCTTCTTGGCGTTCTTGTCGCCGCAGGAGGTCAACACTGCCATAGCCATCATGGCAAAATAAATTTTCTTCATATCAGCCCTTTTTAGGATTAATAATTTGATGAACGGGGAATTTATAGAAGTCCCCTTTTATTCGGCAAAAATACACCAAATCCATGAAAGCGCAAAATCGTGGATGATTATTTTTCCTATTCATCTTCCTTTATCCCTAATCGGTCATTAGGCTGTTCTCCTCATGAATTATAATCAGAGAATGATGAAGGCCAAGCCATCATTGCTTCTTCCTCCGCATGGAGCATGCTTTAGCATGCCAATTCATTCAATTCCTTCGAACGCCCCGCGGTCATTC
>CAMOWU010000174.1 GCA_946628545.1 uncultured Bacteroides sp.
ATGGTGGGGGCGCAGTCGTGGATGAGGATGGGGATGGTGCGGGCGTGGATGTCGGTGGGGGTGACGGTGAGCTGGACGACGGCGGCTTGACTGTTGATGGCGTTCTTGGGGTCGAAGATGAAGTTGCCAATGCTGTAGTAGATTTTGTGGCCATGGTATTGCTCGATGGACTGCAGGGTGTGGGTGTGGTGGCAGATGAGGATGTCGGCTCCGGCGTCGATGAGCGCGTGGGCTTGCATCCGTTGCTGCGGTACGGGTCTGAGGCTGTGTTCTTCTCCCCAATGCAATGTGACGATGATGACGGCCTTCGGCTGTTGCTGTCGGAGGCGGCTGATGCGTAGGCGTAGGCTGTCGAAAGGTTCCTGGCTGGGGCTGGGCTTGGCTGGCAGATAGTGGAAATTTTCGAGCGGCAATCGGAGGGAGGCGAGGATATAGACGGGTCGTGGCAATGAACAGAGGAGGAGTGGCTGAACGGCTTCCTCCATGTTGTTGCCAGCCCCGAAGGGAACCATGCCCGCCGCGATGATATTGGCTTGGGTGTCGATGAGTCCTTTTCTTCCTTGGTCGATGGAATGGTTGTTGGCGAGGTTGAGGTGTGTGAATCCGTGTCGTCTGAGCGTGTTGAGCCATTGCGGTTCGGCACGGAAGATGTATTTCTTGTAGTTGGGCTGATGGATTCGTGTGGCGGGGCATTCGAGATTTCCCACGACGTAGTCGGAGTGGTGGAACAGCGAGTCGATGGGGGGTGTGAAGAGCGCGTCGGTACCTGCTTGTTCGATACGCTGGCGCACCCCTCTGTCGAGCAGCACGTCGCCTGTGAATGAGATGACGATGGAGTCGGTGGCGTTTTGTGCATGAACAGGCAGGGACAGCATCATGATTGCTATCCCTGTCAGGTAGGTTGCCAGACTCTTAACAGCCTGAGCTGTAGAAGATGTGTTCATTGTCGATTTCCTCACCATCGAGCGGTGTGATGATTTCCTCCATCCAAGTAGGTATTCCCTTGTCGGGTTTCTGCTCGATTTGCTGTTGCCATTCCTCGTCGGTGAGTCGTGGCGTGTCGAGTGCTTCTCCGAACTCTCGGTATGAGAATACCGCTCCCCTTGTGAGGTAGATGTATCCTTCGATTTCGACCAGTACGTAGATTTCGTGTGCCGGTCCGACCGCCTCGTAAAGCACCGACTTATTGGGGTTGTTGTCGGAATTGGCCGTATAGACATCAGCCACGAGTGCTATCTTCTTGTCCGCTCCTTGAATGTCGCTCCATCCGGAGAGGTACTGGTTGGGCTCTCGCAGGATATCGAGTGTGGTGTACTCTACAGCCGACCCCATATATTGTATGGTGGAGTATTCCTCATCGGAGAGTTTTTCGCCTTTGAGTTCTTTCTTGCTGACATTGAGCAGGAACTCCGCCTTCTCCTTGAGGTCTTCGGTGACACTCTCTATGTCTTCGGTCATGAAGTCGTATTTCTTGAGCACTTCGACAGTAGCGTCGATGAGGTTGATGGCCTTCTGCCAGTATGCGACGTTAGGCTCCACATATCCCTTGCATATAGGTTCTGGCGGTCCTCCTGCTCCACACTCCGCTCCCATGGGTTGCTTGGCATAGAGAATGGCGTCGTGCTTGAGTTCGGTCCATGAAGCTAGTGCCGAGTTGAGGTTCTTCTTTCCCCATTGCGGTGTTTTCATGAAGTAGGGGGCGTTGTCGGGCAGTGAGTTAATATCCTTCATGCTCTCAATCCATTGGTTGGCTACGCATGCCTTCCAGTCGATTTGGGCCATACGCTCTTTCATTTTCTTGAGGGTAGGAGTGAATTCATCCCACTGCTTGTCTTCCTTGAGTTCGTCGATGAGTATGCGTTCTGCCTGCGGAATGCCAATAGCCGCCATGACATCGAGTCCCTTGGGTACGGCTCGGAGTGTGGGGTCGTTTTCGTAATCGACCATTTCCTGCAGCACCTCAGCATCTGGTACGTAGCGCTGCGGCATGAAGTTGATCTTGTATTTGCTTGACTTGATGAACTTCGGCTTGATGCGTGTTTGCTTGTTGTCGAGCTCTTCCACCGCTTTTCGTAAGTTCTGGAGAGTCTGGTCGTCGGTCATGACTTGCTGGATGGTGCTACCGCTTTGCTTCATCAGATCATATATTTGCATGATGCTGACGTTGTCGGGCTCTCCCATGAGGAAGGTGATGGGGTCGGCGATGCTCTTGTAGGTTTGAGAGAGGTCGGGGTCGCTTCCTACGGCTTGGGCGATGAGCAGGGCCCGCCTGAGCTGGTGCGGTTTGTCGGTAGCGAAAGGAACGTTCTGCAGCCACATCATTCCCTCGAAGTAGTGCTTGAGCTGGTCGTTGCGTGTGTAGTGTCCTCGTGGGCGGTAGATGTTGTAGATGAACTCCACGTCGGTATATTCAAGGAACTGCGACTGTCGGCTCGTCGCATCGTGTACGTTCTGGATTTCCCTCTGAGCCAGTTCTTTGTACTCCTCGGGTACCCCTTTGAGCGGTTGTCCGGTGAGCAGCGCGTTGGCGATGGCGAAGTAAGCCTGGTTGAAGTTAGCCGCGTTCTTCGTTTCCTGGTCTGTGGCATTGGCCGCTATTGCCCGCATGGCCCTGGTGAGGCGGTCGGTGTAGTTGATGAGTATAGGTATGAATTTCTCTTGCTCCACTTTTCGTAGTACGCAGTCGAAGTAGAGGTGGAAGAGCTGTAGGTAGAGGTCGGTGGTGATGAAGCTTGGGACCTCATGGTAGTCGTTTCGCTCGTAGATGTGGAAAAGCTGGTCGTCCTTAGCCGGTGCGATGGTGAATCCGTGGTTGGCAAGCGCCGTGGCGAGTTCGTCGCTGAAGGAGTTGAGCTGGAAGGGATTGATGATGTTGGCGACGTTGACCAGTTGTCCATCTTCAGCCTTGAAGTTGAGTTTTCTGAGCTCTTCTTCCCTTTCTTTGATCTTGTTGATGAAAGCCGTCTCCTCGTCGGTGTAGGATATAGGTGCGATGGTGTGTTCCGGTGTTTTGTTCTCGCTCTTAGCCCATTCCATTTCATCCTCGATCCACCAACGTTTTTCCATGAGGGAGTCGTACCAAGTGGTGGATGAGAAGATGCCTCTGAGGTCGGCTTCCGTGAAGCAGTATCCTTGTCGTGCGGCAAATGCGTTTCGGAGGATACGGAGGTCGCTGATGGAGTAGCCGTTGATGTCTTGCTTGAGGTCGATGTCGCCGTTGAGTTTCTCGACTTCGAGCTTAGACGGTGGCACTGTGGCAGGAACGAGCTGAGTGACCTTTTTCTGTTCGTTGCAGGCTATGAGCGTGATGGCTACAGTAGCTGCGAAAAGTAGTTTTTTCATAGGCTATGGTGGGTATTTGGGGGTTGGTTTTTTTTCTAGATTATCTAGATGCTATAGATTTTTATAGAAGCTATAGATGCTATAGATTTTATAGATTTTTTTGCTATGGGCTGTGGAAGAGGTGGAGGGCTTCTTCTCTGTTGACGTTGGTGGCGATGAATCGCTGGAAATCCATTCCGAAATGCGCCCATTTGTATTCCGCCACGACGTATCGTCCGTCGGTTGTTTTTTCCAGTGCCCGGAGTTTTCCGTCGGTGAATCGGAAGTCGTCGAGTATTCCTCCGAGTTTCGATCCCATCCAGAGTGTGCGTATCTTGCCGTGGTAGTTCTTGTAGATGAAGATGCGTTTTCCTATCTCTGGAAAGAATCGTGTTCTTTTGACGACTCCAATCATGGCATCGACCACTCCGTTGCCATCCACATCACCCGTTTGGAACTGATAGACGGGGTAGGGTATCTTGCACTTTTGCTCCCCAGCGTCGGTTTTGAGGTATAGGATGCTGAGGGTGTCGTTGACCTTCTCCAACCGGAACTCCTGTGCTTTGAGCGTGGAGGGTAGGCTAATGGTTGCGAAAAGTGCGATAATGGTGCATATTTTCTTCATGCGGGTGGTTTTGCCAAGTTTTTGTGCAGTGCTGCGGTGGTTGGCACCGCTTTGTTTTACTGGAGAGTTGCCTTCAATCTTGTCTTTGTTTTACAAATTTAGCACAAGAAAAGATAAAAAGAAGAATAAATTGCGGAAAAAAAACTAATTTTGCATTATGAAGAACTTTCTGAGCCAATCTCGTCCTCGAGTGATGCTGATATATACAGGTGGCACCATAGGTATGATTCAGAACCACAGTACTGGTGCTTTTGAGGCGTTCAACTTCGACCACCTCCGTAATCATGTGCCTGAGTTGAACCGATTTGACTATGATATTCAGGCCTATCAGTTTGATCCTCCCATTGATTCTTCCGACATGACCCCAGAGGTGTGGAAGAAGCTGGTGAAGATCATCAACTACAATTACGACAGTTTTGATGGCTTTGTAATCCTTCATGGCACAGACACGATGGCCTATACGGCTTCAGCCCTGAGTTTCATGCTCGAGAATTTGTCGAAACCCGTAGTGCTGACTGGTAGCCAATTGCCTATAGGCATGCTTCGTACGGATGGGAAGGAAAACCTGATCACAGCGGTAGAGATCGCCGCAGCCAGGGACGAGGATGGCATGCCGATGGTGCCAGAGGTGTGTGTCTATTTCCAGCAGCATCTGTTTCGCGGCAACCGTACGACCAAATTCTCCGCCGATAATTTCAACGCTTTCCGTTCCAATAATTTTCCCCCCTTGGGTAATGCCGGTGTGGATATCACCTATGCCAGGGATTTGATACGTCGTCCGGATCCAGAGAAGGCGTTGAAGCCCCATTTCCTGCTCGACACCCATGTGCTTGCCATCACTTTGTTTCCTGGCCTTGAGGAAGAGCTGGTGCGCCATCTTTTCGCCAAGGAACTGGTCAAGGGCTTGATTTTGCGCACATTCGGTTCAGGCAACGCACCTCAGCAGACTTGGCTTTCGGCAGCCCTGAAAGAAGCCACCGACGCAGGGAAGGTGATCGTGAACATCACTCAGTGCCAGACTGGCGGAGTGGAAATGGGTCGTTACGAGACTGGTCGTCAGCTGCGTGAAGCCGGTGTGGTGAGTGGTTACGACATGACGATAGAAGCCGCCATCACCAAACTGATGTTCTTGCTGGGTCATTATGATGATCCTCGGCAAGTGCGATACCTGATGGGGCAGTCGTTAGCAGGAGAACTTGACCGCAAGTGATTGTTTTTTTTCCTGTATTTTTTTCTTTCATTTCCTCAGATTTTGTTATTTTTGCGCTGTGATTCCCGAAAAATGTAGAATTTATGGCAAGAGAAATAGAAGAACTCGACGAAAACGATTTGAAAATCCTTCGTTTGCTTCAGGAGAACTGCAAGTTGACCACTAAGGAACTGGCAGCAAAGATTCATCTCTCTACTACCCCCACTTTCGAGCGTCAGCACCGCCTTGAACGTCTTGGTTATATTCAGAAATATGTGGCAGTGCTCGACTCGAACAAGTTGAAGAGGGGTTTTGTGGTGTGGTGTAACGTCTCTTTCCGTCGCATCAACAAGGAAATCACGAGTCTTTTTCGGGAGACGGTGGAGGAATGGGACGAGGTGACTGAATGCTACAATGTGAGTGGCGACTGCGATTTCCTCTTGAAAGTATGTGTTCACAATATGGCAGAGTACCAGAAGTTTGTCATCGACAAGATCGGAGCTTTTGAGTACATCTCGAACATCAAGAGCGTGTTCGTGATGGACACTTTCAAGCT
>CAMOWU010000175.1 GCA_946628545.1 uncultured Bacteroides sp.
GACGGCTTTGACAACAAAATTTAACAATGAGTTGGTGCCTAATCTGCAATGTGGGCTAAGGAGTGAAGGTGTAAAGGAGTGCATGCACAAAGCATGCTGCCATGCGGATGGGGAAATATGATTGTCCCGAATTATCGAATTTGAGAATTTTTGTTTCGAACACGAATTTGACGAATGGCACGAATTGGCATGCTAAAAGCATGCTGCCATGCGGATGGGGAAATATGATTGTCCCGAATTATCGAATTTGAGAATTTTTGTTTCGAACACGAATTTGACGAATGGCACGAATTGGCATGCTAAAAGCATGCTCCATGCGGATGGGGAGTTTTTTTATTGTCCCGAATTATCGAATTTGAGATTTTTTTTTGCGAGCACGAATTTGACGAATGGCACGAATTGGCATGCTAAAAGCATGCTCCATGCGGATGGGAGGATTATATTATTGTCAAGTGGTTGTCGCTTATGTCTGATTTTAAATGCAAATCGCTGTTTTCTCGTTTTTTATTTGTAATTTTGCAGAATGATAATTTAAATCCAAAAAGAAAAATGAGTTTCAAAAGATATATCATCTACAGCATCGCCTTGTTGGCATCCCTCCCTGCCATGGCGCAGAAAATCGTCTTCAACTCCACCAACATCAGTGTCGGTTCCACACTTTGGAAAAAGCCCGTCACAGCCACCTTCAAGTTCCAAAACAAGGAACGCACACCACTGGTTGTGACCAATGTCGATCCGATGTGTGGATGTATGGTCACAACATGGACCAAGACCCCTATAGCCCAAGGCAAAGAAGGCGAGATACAGGTCACCTACGATGCGATGCAACTTGGCCACTTCGACAAAATGGTCGATGTTTTCACCAATGCGAGTGACAAACCCGTGCAGTTGCGCTTCAGGGGAATAGTCACCAATGGGGAAGTGAAGGACATCGCCGACACCTATCCCTACAGAGTGGGCGACATCTTGCTCAACACCAACAACATCGAGTTTCCCGACGCATCGAAAGGCGATACCGTCTTCGCGCGCCTTGAGATCATGAACGACAGCAAGCAAGTCTATACTCCCACGCTCATGCACCTGCCTCCTTACATCACCGCAACTGCCAAGCCAACCATGCTTGCCAGAGGACGAAGGGGCTACATCGACCTGATGCTCGACTCGAAAAAACTTGTCAACCTCGGACTCACACAAACCTCCATCTATCTCGCTGAATACACTGGCGACAAGGTGCGTCCCGACAACGAAATAGTAGTCTCAGCCGTTCTGCTGCCAGAGGTGGATGAAAACCTTCCGGCACTGATCCGTCCGATTTTCAAGGTCTCCACTACAGAACTCAATCTGGGCAGTGTGGGAAAAAAGAAAAAACTGAAGGGTAAGGTTCAGATCAGCAATGTAGGCAGAGGCGTGCTCAAGCTGAGTGCCATTGAGGTTTTCAACCAAGCACTTACCGTGAAGTTGCCCCGACGTGAGATTCCCGCAGGACAGAGTGTAGATATGACCATTCAGCTCGATATGTCGTTGCTCTCACGCTTCAAGACCCAACCACGCGTGCTGCTCATCAGCAACGATCCCGACCACCAGAAAGAGACCGTCACCGTTACCTTCACCGAGTAACAGCGTACCGCAGGAAGCGCACCCCGTCGATCACCATTTCACCAATTCCGCTTCGCCGAAGGACTCGTATCCGCTGACCAGTACACGGTCGCCGGCGCAAAGTCCTTCTATGATTTCGTAGTGTGTTGCGTTCTGGCGTCCGATCTTGATGGGCACACGTCGGGCACTCCGACCAGACTTGTCAATCTTCATGATCCATTGACCACCCGTCTGGGCATAGAAACTGCCACGGGGAATGATCACACGGCGTTCGGGTTTTCCAAGTTCGATTTGCAGTCGAAGGGTCTGACCAGGGCGTAGGGATGCCTTGGGATCATCTGTTCTTGCATCACCTGCTGCCTCATGTTGATCCGCCACTTTTAGTTCCACGGCGAAACTGTGTTCCTGTACCAGGGGAGTGGTGCGGCTGACTTCAAACGCATAGCGGTGTCCCTTCAGTGTGGCGGTAGCAGGCAGTCCTGATTGAACACGGTCAATGTAGTATTCATTCAAGCGTGCAGTCACCTTGTAGTCGGTCAGCACACCGATTTCACCCACTTGTTCACCAGCCGAAACCTGTGCTCCGATGGTGGCGTTGATGTTTCCTATTTGTCCGTCGGTGGGTGCGAGAATGATGAGGGCGTCACGCCGGCGATTGCTATTGGCCAGTTTCTGAGTTTCCAGCGTCATCTGCTGGCGGATGAGTTGCCTGCCAATCACGTTCAGCACCGAGTCTTGATGCAGGCTTTCGATGTTCAGCAGTGTTCGGCTGCGGTTGTAGTTGTATTCATCGTGAGCCATCTTCAACTGCGCTTGGCTTTTCACCCCCATGCGTGCTTCTTCCTCAGCCAGTTCATAGTTTTGCGCCATTTTGTTCAGTTCGAAGTTCGCCTGCAAGGCCTGGCTGCGTAGTGTGATGCTTTTCTGCTGCATCTCGATGAGTTGCTGTTGGTGTTGCATCTGCTGCAGTTCATAGTTCTGCCTTTCTGCAGCCATCTCCTCCAGTACTTTTGGGTTCGACAGAACGAGGATGGTGTCGCCACGCCGCAACAAGTCGCCGTTGTGGCAACAAATACGTTCCACTGTGCCACTTTCGGTAGCGTTCACCCGCATACTCGTGGCTGGGCAGACCAGACCGTTCACATCGATATACTCCAGAAACTCGCCTTCTTCGACAGTCGCTATCTGCTCATCGGCAATCTCGACCTTCAGTGCCCGAGGTCCTAATTGCAGCACCAGGGCGTAAGCCACAAGAGCGACCAGCGCAGCACCTCCCAGCAAATACATGCGGTATCTCACGTACCAAGGTCTTTTCGGTATTTTTATGTCCATTTTTTTGAAGGGTTATTGGTTGTGGGTTATTGGTTATTGAGGGGGATGGTTATTGGTTATTGAGGCCGCCATGATATGGCTGCTTACCTAACCGCCTTCCGGATGATTACACCGGGCTTGAAAGCCCGGGCACAGGGCTCAATGTTCAAAAATGCGATTGAGCGAGGGCAGAGCCAAGCTTGCTTGAGCAATGCCGAGCGTGAGCATTTTAGGCGAAGCCAATGTTCAATGTTCAATGTTCAATGGTCAATGACCTTAATCCATAGTACAGGCTCCAATAGTTTTGCAGGGCGCTGATGAATGCCCGTTGGGCATTGTCCTTCTCGCTGATGCTCGTATTGAACTCGAGCAGACTGCTTCGTCCCTGCATATAGAGCCATCGCGCCACCTCATATCGCCGCAGTGCCGTTTCGCGCGTCCGAAAGGCAATCTTCACCCGATAAGCCTGCAGGTTGTATTGCCGCACCATCTTCAGTACGTTCAGTCGGAAATCCTGCATGGCTTGTTCTTTCACCGTCTGTGTCAGTTCGAGTCGTGAACGGGCCACACGCACTTGTCCCTTACCGCGTCCCCAGTCCAGCAACGGCAGTGACAGCGACAGACTCACATACTGCTGGTTGAGTGGTCGGGTGTAGGCTTCATTCAGTGTCGTTCCCTTTTGCGACAGTCCGAACTGCAGGTAGAGTTCGGCTTTCAGCCCTCTGTTGGCTTTTGCCATCGACAATGCGCTTTCGCTCTCCATGATGTCCAGTTGCATTTGCTCAGGGTCAGGGTTGTTCAGCAAAGCCAGTTCCAACGCCTCTTCAGCATTCACCACTTCCTCGTGGATGAGTGTGTCGAGCACCAGATCCATCCTCACATCGTCCTTGATGCCGAGATAAGAGCGCAGTGTCTGCATGGCGTCCTCCACCTCCGCCTCTGCGTTCAGGCGGTTGGTCTCCTCTGTCAGTTTGCCCACCTCCAGTTGCAACATCTCGTTCTCCGTGATGCTGCCCCGTTCGTACCTCTGTCGGGCGTAGAGCAGTAGCGTGTCGCTGACAGCATAGTTTTGGCGTGCGATTTCAAGGTCGGTCAGCGCCGATGCCAGCATGAAGAAATAGCCGCTCGTCCTCGCCGCCACCAGTTCCATGGTCTCAGCATACTGTTTGCGCGCGATGCTGTAGCGCAGGGGTTCCGTGCGCTTTGCCCACTTCAGGCTGTTGTGTCCGAAGAGGCTCTGCTGGTAGCCGATGGAGAAAGGCACACTGCTATAGCCACGAGTGTGTTGCTCGAACTCGTCGATGCGTTGCAGCGTGTTGCGTACAAACAGTGTTCCGCCCGTCAGTGCCACATTCTGGCTGATGTCAAGGGAGAGATCCGTGTTCAGCTGGTTCTGTCGCACAAACAGATTGGTGCCGTCGGGCTGGGTGATGCTGTTTAGCTGTCGGTTCAGCGAGGGTGAACTGCTCAGTGTCAGCGAAGGCAGGTAGTTGGCACGGAAGTTTTTATAGCTCCACTCAGCCGCTTCGAGCGAATGACGTGCCGCCAAAGCATCGCTCGATTGCCGCTGTGCCATTGCGATGGCTTCGGTAAGCGTCAGCCGTAAACTGTCGGGAGTGGATTGAGCGAAACCATGCACCTTTGTCGCAGCTAATGCCAATATCAACAGCCAGGAGCTCATAGGCTTATAGTTCTACTTCAGTGACCACTTGTCCGTCGCTCAGGTTGATGATGCGCTGGGCGTAGGAGGCATCGCGCTGGGAGTGGGTCACCATGACGATGGTGGCGCCCTCCTGGTGCAGTTGGCTGAGCAGTTCCATCACCTCGCGGCCGTTCTTGGAGTCGAGGTTGCCTGTAGGCTCGTCGGCGAGGATGATCTTGGGACGGGCGACAACGGCGCGGGCAATGGCCACACGCTGTTGCTGACCGCCGGAGAGCTGGCGTGGGAAGTGCTTGGCGCGGTGGCTGATGTCCATGCGTCGCATGGCTTCCTCAACACGTTGGCGGCGTTCCGCCTTCGGAAGACGCATGTAGAGTAAGGGTAGTTCGATGTTCTCTTCCACGGTAAGGTCGTCGATCAGATTGAAACTCTGGAAGACAAAACCGATGAGGCCCTTGCGCAGTTGGTCGCGCTGTGGCTCGCTGAGGTGGCTCACGTCCTGTCCACAGAGTAAATATTGTCCGTCGGTCGGGGCGTCGAGCAGTCCGAGGATGTTGAGCAGTGTGGATTTTCCACAGCCGCTGGGACCCATAATGGCGACGAACTCGCCTTCGTTCACTTCGATGTTCACGCCACCAAGGGCGATGGTGCGCACTTCTTCCGTCTGGAACGTGCGCTGGAGGTTGACTGTCTTCATCATATTGTTATTGTTCTTTGAGTACTTGATAGGGTTTGATTCTCGTGGCCTTCCACACCTGATACCAGAGCGTGAGGGCGCAGAGAGTGAGGACGATGGCGATGCTCAGCAGCGGAATCCACCAGGCAAAGGAGGTGCGGATGGTGTAGGTAGCCATGAGCCGGTGGATGACGAGCAGACTGACGGGCAATGATGCCACGGCGGCAATGCCAAAGATGATGAGGTAGTGGCGCGAGAGCAGCAGGGCGATGTCGCGGAATGTGGCGCCGTTCACCTTGCGCAGGGCAATCTCGCGGAAGCGGCGGCGCACGTCGAACATCATCAGGCCCAGCACGCCGAGACACGTCACGGAGATGGCCAGCAGCGAGAAGGTGACGAAGATGCGGGCGGTGCGCTGGTCCTCGCGG
>CAMOWU010000176.1 GCA_946628545.1 uncultured Bacteroides sp.
AATACCACAAGAAAAGGATTTCCAGGTTTTGCTCCGGAAATCCTTTTCTGATGGTTTAGGTGTCAGGTTCTGTTGACGTGTGAGTCAGAATGGGCCTGTACCTCAATTTCTCATTTGGTCTCTATTTCCTCTGTCAGGTTCAGTTCGTTTCCTTCTCTGTCCTTGAAAATATACTGAAGGAATCCTAACTGCTGGCTTGGGATGATGCTGAAACCGAAACCGTACTTCAACTGCCACCTGCGGTAGAGCGAGATGAAGCCTTGGTTGATGTAAGCCGCTACGTAGGGATGGACGTAGAGTTTGAATTTTTTCGTGTTGAGCGTGTTGACCAGATAGTCGATCTTGTTCTCCAGCGTATCTGTGAAAAGGAAAGATGACTTGATGGTGCCTTTACCGAAACAAGTAGGGCAGGTCTCTTCCACTTGCACATCCATTGCCGGACGAACCCTCTGACGGGTGATCTGCATCAGTCCGAACTTGCTCAGGGGCAAGATGTTGTGCTTGGCGCGGTCGGTGCGCATCAACTCGTTCATGCGCTCGTAGAGCTTCTGGCGGTGCTCGGCTGTATCCATGTCGATGAAATCGACCACGATGATACCACCCATGTCGCGCAGACGCAACTGACGGGCCAGTTCCTCTGCGGCACCCATATTCACCTCGAATGCGTTGGCCTCTTGGCCATCAACGCCGCGGTTGCGGTTGCCACTGTTCACGTCAACGACGTGAAGAGCCTCGGTGTGCTCGATAATCAGATATGCCCCACGTTTGTAGGAAACGGTGCGGCCAAAACCCGATTTGATTTGTTTAGTGACGGAGAAGTTGTCGAAAATTGGCACCTGACCTTTGTAGAGCTTCACGATCTGCTCACATTCAGGAGCGATGAGGCTCACGTATTTCTTCACTTCCTTGAACACTTCCTCGTTGTTGACGAAGATGCTCTCGTAGGAAGGGTTGAAAAGGTCGCGGAGGATGGCTACTGTACGGCTCGTCTCTTCGTGAGTGAGTACCGGAAGGTCCTTGGCCATTTGAGTGTTGCGAAGGCAGTCGTTCCAGTTCTCCAACAGGATGTTCAACTCCTTGTCGAGTTCAGCCACGCGTTTGCCCTCAGCGACTGTGCGTACTATCACACCGAAGTTCTTGGGCTTGATGCTCATGATCAGCTGCTTCAGGCGGTTGCGCTCGTCGGCAGACTTGATCTTGGAAGAAACCGATACTTTGTCGTTGAAGGGAATCAGTACCAACAGACGGCCTGCGAACGACAGCTCGCACGTCAGGCGAGGTCCTTTGGTAGATATCGGTTCTTTCACAATCTGCACCAAAACCTCCTGTCCCACTTCCAGCAAGTCCTGGATGCTTCCTTCCTTGGGAAGGTCGGCTTGGCGGCCCAGTTTCGACATCGGAGCCAGTTTCTTGCGGTCGCTGGCCACTTGTTTCACATACTTCTCCAATGCGAGAAATTGAGAACCCAAATCCTGATAGTGCAAAAATGCCTCACGTTCATAACCGACATCCACGAAACATGCGTTCAATCCGGGCATGATTTTCTTCACCCGTCCTGCGTAAATGTTGCCCACCGTGTATTTCGTGTCCTTGCCTTCTTTCTGGAATTCCACCAGTCGCTTGTCTTCAAGCAGGGCGATGGTCACTTCTTTTGGCTGGGCGTCAATGATCAGTTCGCTTGTCATTTTTTGCTTGATGTTTTGATATGCCGCTTGGAACTTTGTGGAGAACGCTTCCTCCCCCTCTTGGCCAGTGGTCTTGAATCTGAAAGACCTGATGGCTTACGTCCACTCGGCTTGCTCAGAATTTGTTTTCTTAGCTAATGAAGAACAAACCTTCATGATCCTATAGAGGACCCTTACTGATTTGTTCTTCATTTGCCTCTAAAGAAAGTACCGGTAGGACTATTTGCTCTTATGACGGTTCTTTCTCAGTCTTTTCTTACGCTTGTGCGTAGAAATCTTGTGTCTCTTCTTTTTCTTACCGTTTGGCATAGTTGTTTGAATTTTATTGAATGATTAATAGATTGTTGTAGTCTGTGTATGCTTGGGAAGCCTCCCGATTACTTGTCGATAGTGAATGCTTTTGAAGGCTTGAAGGATGGTATCTTGTGCTCTGGAATGATCAGAGTGGTGTTCTTCGAGATGTTGCGGGCGGTCTTCTGAGCTCTGCGCTTCACGATGAAACTACCGAAACCGCGCAAATATACGTTCTCATCGTTCTCGAGTGACTCTTTCACATTCTTCATGAACGATTCCACTACTACAAGTACATTAGTTCTGTCCAGGCCTGTTTCCTTTGCGATCTGGGCTACTATTTCTGCTTTTGTCATGTTGTTAATATTTGATGTTTGTTTTTGATAGTCAATATTTTATACTTCTCTATTCAAAGCTTGTAAACGACATGTTTCTCAACACGCATACAGTCTGAATCAGATTTCGGAGTGCAAATATAGCACTTAATTCTCATTTGACGAAATATTTTTTTCGCAATTTGCTAAAAAACAATGGTATAAATGGTTTTTTAGATGATTTTGTCATTTTTACCGACTATATTCGAATGCTTGATTGGCTGTCTCTTCAAAAGATTGTCGTGATTGCCCGCTGTTTGGCCTCAACCGCGCTTCAATCCGCTTGAATGGGAACATTTAGGCCTTTTCTCAGGTCTTTGACCTTATTCAACTTTAGCAAGTGCGCCCCGAAGGGGCAACCATCCTATAGCCCAGGGCATCGCCCTGGGTTTGATGTGGTTGGTAGTTGCGCCCTGTAAGGGCAAAATCGTTTCTTTTATTTATTATGCTGCCCTTGCAGGGCGCATTTTGTTGGTCATATATATCCCCAGGGCGTTGCCCTGGGCTAAGAGATATTGGCCTTTCAGGCCGACTTCTTACTTGAAAAACTTGAATAACCTTATATAATATGTAGCTATACATGCAAAATGAAAGGCAAAACGAAAAAAATGTGCTTTTCGCTTCATCGTTCGGGAAAAATGTGCTAAATTTGAAGTTTGAATGAAAATGTAAATAGAAAATGGGATTTATTGAACGCAACCTCACCACCAACGAGTCCATCGTATATCGCGGAAAGCTCCACTGGCTGGTTTTCTGGAAACCTATAGCCATCACATTGGCGGTCATCTTGCTGACGATCGTCGCTGGACTTTTCACCTACGAGGACCATCACGATCTCACTCTGATTATCGGAGGAATTGTGATTTTGACAGCCATCATCATCTGTAGTGTCATCGTGCATTTCTATAGAAAGAACAGGGAGTACATCGTCACTACAAGAAGGGTCATTATCAAGACCGGAATCATACGCCGACAGTTGGCTGAGCTCAGTCTGGAGAAATGTGAGGGGATGTTCATCGACCAGTCTTTCATTCAGCGAATGCTCAACTACGGCACCATCGTCATCACTACCGGCGACGTGCGCAATGAGTTCGCCTACCTCAGCAGCCCCGTCACGTTCAGAAAGCATGTCAATGAATGCATCGACAAGTTGAAGGGAAGAAACACGAAGACGGCAGAGGAAGCTGATAATAACGTCATCAAATAGGACTATTTGCATCAACCAATTCACATAACACGAGATTTTAACACTAAACTAATTTTTTATGATCGACAAGAAAAGATTTATCTTGCCTGAAGATGAGATACCCACACAGTGGTACAACATTCAGGCCGACATGGTGAACAAACCACAACCCATGCTCAATCCTGGTACTCATGAGCCTCTGAAGGCCGAGGACCTCTTCCCCATCTTCGCTGAGGAATGCGCCAAGCAGGAACTCAACCAGAAAGACCCATGGATTGATATTCCAGAGGTGGTTCGCGACCAATACAAGTTCTACCGCTCCACACCACTCGTCCGTGCTACAGAACTGGAGAAAGCGCTCGACACACCTGCGCACATCTACTTCAAGAACGAGAGCGTGAGTCCTGTAGGATCCCACAAACTCAATTCTGCACTCGCACAGGCATATTATTGCATGAAGCAGGGTGTGACCAACATCACCACCGAGACGGGTGCCGGACAGTGGGGTACGGCCCTGTCTTACGCTTGCCGTCAGTTTGGTCTCGAACTCGCCGTTTATATGGTGAAGATCAGCTACCAGCAGAAACCCTACCGCAGGTCGATGATGCAGACCTATGGAGCACAGGTCATCGCCAGCCCTTCCATGTCAACACGTGCCGGAAAGGACATCCTCACCGCTGATCCCGACTGCAGCGGATCGCTTGGATGCGCCATCTCCGAGGCCATTGAGCTCGCCATGAGCACACCCAACTGCAAGTATGCGTTGGGATCGGTGCTCAACCATGTGTCGCTCCACCAGACCGTCATCGGACTGGAGGCTGAGAAGCAGATGGCCATGGCGGGTGAGTATCCCGACAAGGTGATCGCATGCTTCGGCGGTGGTTCCAACTTCTCGGGTATCGCTTTCCCATTCATGCGCCACAATATCCTCGACGGCTACAACACTCAGTTCATCGCTGCCGAGCCCAGCTCTTGTCCTAAACTCACGAGAGGTAAGTTTGAATACGACTTCGGCGACGAGACTGGCTACACACCACTCATTCCGATGTACACACTCGGACACAACTTCCAGCCAGCCAACATTCATGCCGGCGGTCTGCGCTACCACGGAGCAGGTGCCATCATTTCGCAGTTGGTGAAGGACGGCTACATGAGCGCTGTGGATATCCAGCAGACTGATTCCTTCCATGCAGGTGTGCTCTTCGCACGCACAGAGGGCATCGTGCCTGCTCCTGAATCATGCCATGCCATCGCAGCCACCATCAACGAGGCATTGCGTTGCAAGGAGGAAGGCAAGAAGGAAGTATTGCTCTTCAACCTCTCTGGTCATGGACTCATCGACATGACGGCCTACGACCGCTATTTTGCACACGACCTCATCGACTACTCACCATCCGACGACGAAATCAGCAAATTCATCAAGGACGCTGACGCGCTGCAAGGATAAACAGGCTTTAGCATCAAGAAACAGCTCCGAAAGTGTCAACTTTCGGAGCTGTTTTTATCCCAAATCGGTCATTAGAAGAAAGGTTGGAAAGTAGGACAAGTAAATCATGCTTCCATGCGGATGAGGGTACGCAGGCATCCCTGCCTGCGACGCGTCTGGAAGACGCGCCACGCGAATAATGATTTCCCGAATTATCGAATTTGAGAATTGTTCTTCTTTACGAACACGAATTTACCGAATGACTCGAACAGGCACGCTATAGCATACTTCCATACATACCCCACGTTGCAGTAGGAGGTTCGGCATTCCTGCCGAACACTATCATAAGTCATTCTTAACGAACAACATGATTAGGCTTTCTATTTCAAATCTATTGTGCGGCAGGAATGCCGCACCTCCTACAATTGCGAACTGGCACACTGAAGCATACTTCCATGCGTACGAGGGTACGCAGGCATCCCTGCCTGCGACGCGTCTGGAGGACGCGCCATGCGAATGAGGAGCAATGATGGCTGGCCTTCATCATTCTTTGATTCGTGATGATTCTGACCGCTATGCGGTCCCTATATTCGTGAAATTCGCGAGATTCGTGTTCGCAAGAAAAAAAAACGATTATTGACTCCGTCGAACTTGAATTTCTTTAGTTCATGAGTAGAACAGCCTA
>CAMOWU010000177.1 GCA_946628545.1 uncultured Bacteroides sp.
CGGATGGTTTGCGCGTCTTGCAGACGCGTCGCAGGCAGGATGCCTGCGTACCCTGGTGGCAGCGGTGAGGGAGCTCTCGCAAATTTCGGGGAAAAAAGATGCTGCCCCTTCAGGGCGCAGTTTTTTGGAGGGGGGATATATAACCCAGGGCGTTGCCCTGGGCTGAGTGATGTTGCCCTTTCAGGGCGATGGATTGCGCGTCTTGCAGACGCACCTTTCAGGGCGATGGATTGCGCGTCTTGCAGACGCGTCGCAGGCAGGATGCCTGCGTACCCTGGTGGATGGGAGAACTGCCAGTATGATTAGTGAAATGGCACCACACCCCTGCCCCTCCCCTTCGAGGGGAGGGGAGTCTATTACAGGATAGATAAGAAAAGCAAAGGCAGCCGGAGCTGCCTTTGCTTTTAAGTTATACATGTATGCATTAGAGTGCATGAAATGCAGTAGATTGCATGTATGCGGGAGGGTTGGTTACTTCACGAGTACCTTCTTCACCTTGTCGCCCACTTTGACGATGTTGATGCCCTTCTGCGGAGTGTTCAGACGAACGCCTGAGATGTTGTAGTAGGTAGCGGGCTGCTGGGTGTTGGTCTCTGTGGCAACGATAGACGATGGAGTCTCGGTGCCGAGGTAGAACAACTGGAAGTCGTCGAACATACACCAGTCGCCACCGATGGTCACGGCCTTTCTCAGACCGAATGTCAGGCTCTGGCCCTCTTCCACCATGATGCTGACCGTGTTGTCGTACCAGCCCTCGGTGTCCTTTTCGAAGGCGAAGTGTGCACCGCGCATTGAGTTGGGATACCAGTAAACCTCACTCAAGTCGTCCACCTTGTTGTCGAATGGATAAGCGGGAGCCTCCATGTCGATGTAGGTGTAAACAGGAATCTGGATGATGTTGCCTTCCTCATCAGGCTCCTCAGCCTCTTCGTAGCTGGAGATATACTCTGTGAACGAAGGCTCCTTGAACTGAGCGTTGGCGATAGAGACGACGTAGTTCATGCGCTCGGTGTCGCCCGACTTGGCGTAGAACTCCACGTTCTTGTTCTCCCAGTACTCCATATCGCCACCAGCACCGTACCACCAGTTGGCGTAAGCACCACCGTTCTCGATGTCGCCCACACCACCGTCGCGGTAGAACGACTTCACCTTGATCTGGTAGCAACCAGCAGGCAGTGCATGGAGGGTCTGGTAGAAGTCGAAGTTGGTGTTGTAGCGCTCGCCGTTCTGAAGCTCGTTGTCAACAGTGATGTCACCCGTCCATCCCCTGTTGCCTTCAGCGAAGGTCGGGTTGGTGATCAAGGCGGTCACATCCACAGGATTGCTCTCAGTGGCCTTGTCGGCGCCGAGGCTTGCCAGGAGTGCGGCGTTGTAAGGAGCGGCAAGAGCCGACATCATCTCAGCCAACTTAGTGGCGTTGGCATATTCAGCCTTCAGTTCTTCAGTCTGAGAAGCGATGATGGTGGAGAGTTCAGGACTGCTTGTAGCGTAGGCTTTCATCTTCTCCACATAAGAGAGGTAATCGACGTATGCATTGTAGTCCTTTCCCGAAGCGATAGCAGCCTCGTAGGTGTCGGTAGGAGCCTCACCCAGTCCAAGGGTGTGAATGAAGGCAGTGTTGAGGATGATGGCCTCGTCGCTCTCCTCTTCATAGTTTGCCATGAGGTTGGAGAAGTCGTCGATGGCTGTCCACGCGTTGATGGCAGCAGTGGCGGTCGAGATGTAGTTCTCAGCCTCGCTCAACGACTGCAGTGCAGTGCTGTAGGCCTCGTAGGAGTCGATGGTCTCTGGTATATTGGCCAGGATGGCATCCACAGCAGCGATGTCGCCCATGAATGTCAGGCTGGTGGCAGCCTTGTTCTTTGTCTCTTCGATGCTGCTGGCCAGAAGTGCGTTGTAGTTGGGGTTCTCACCGTAGTAAGTCAGTTGGAAACCAGTTCCGGCGTAGAAGTTGTTGTTGCGCATACCGATGGTGATCTTGCCGTTCACGGCCTTGATCATGTTGGTGCTGCATACCTGCCAGCCGTCGCGGCTGTTGCCCCACCAACCACCATAGCGGTAGTCGAAGTTGGTGGTCTCTTCCTGCTCACCGTTGCTGATGAACACGAGCTGGCCTCCAGGAGTGATCTCACGTCCGTCGTTGATGATCATGGCCGACATGCTGTAGTAGCCGTCGGGCAGGCCGTTGAGCACCTGTCGGAACTCGCAGTAGCCAGTGGAGGCTTCAGGTCCCCATTGCTGGACAGCCGTGTAGCCCTGGGTCCAGATCACGTTGCCGTAGCCACCCAGATAACCGCTGGTGACCTTGTTGTCAACCACCCACACGTTCTCTGCTTCTTTCTCGTTGCTGATGATCACCTTGTCGGCCAGCGGAGTGCGCGCGCCGTTGTCGCCGGTCTCGGCGTTGAGCTCCCATGCCTTGTTCTCTCCAAACCACTCAGCCTCGATCTCGTCGGAATAGACGAACTGGCTGCCATTCCAAGTCGGAGTGTATTCGTCGTTGCAGAAGAAAGGATTGGCAATGACACGAGAGAAGTCGTATGATCCGTCCTCGTTAGGAGTCTGGCTCATCAGGTAAGCGCCACGAGCTTTCTGCAGGTCGGCCAGTGCCTTGGCATAGGCACCCTTGTCGCCGATGCTATAGACATCAGCAGCGAGAACAGTCTGAGCGGCGGCAATCGCGCTGTTGAAGGCAGCCAAACCCGAGAAGTCGGTCGTAGCGGCAATGCTCTCACAGTTGGTGGCGATGGCGGTCAAAGACTTGGCGGCGTCGAATGCAGCCTTGAACTCATCGGCCAAGGTCTGAACCTGAGCGGTGGCAGCCTCAAACTCCTCCACGCTTGTCAGGTCGATACCACTTTCCAGATCCATGATAGCATCTTCCAGCAGTCCGGCAAGACCCTCGTAGCCAGCGCCCATGATCTCGTTTTCAAGAGTGACGAGCGACACTTTGGCGTTCTCGAAGTCCTCCTCAGCAATCATCAGCGCTGCAGCCTCGCCTGCATCGCCTTGGAAGATGATGCGGAAGTTGGTGAAGATGAGCCAGTCGGATGGAATGTTGGTGCCTGGTTTGCGCAGACCAACCTTCACGAAACCATCCTGCATCACCACGAACTTCACGATGTTCTCATCGTAGAGCCCAGCCTGGAAATACAAGGATGTACCCTCCATACAGTTGGGTGCCCAGTATTCCACGTCATTATAGGTATAAGCGGCGTCGTTGGTCCATTCGGTGGTCTCGAAGTAGTGGGTGGTGTTTTCTGGCGACCACTGTGAACTCATGGGTGAGGAGAAAGTCTTGCTGACCACGAA
This sequence comes from uncultured Bacteroides sp., assembly GCA_946628545.1. Classification (GTDB taxonomy): domain Bacteria; phylum Bacteroidota; class Bacteroidia; order Bacteroidales; family Bacteroidaceae; genus RUG11857. The sequence continues at coordinate 3,313 of CAMOWU010000177.1, forward strand.
ACTCTCCTCAGCCTCTTCTGTGGCTTCGGTGTATTCACCGGTTTCCACATAGAGCACCGCATTGGTGCTGGACGTCTTGGCGAAATAGTTCTTGGCAGCAGTGCCGTTGTCTCCGTCGCGATAGAAACCCTGGCATCTGAATTCATAAACACCTGCGGGAAGATAGACCAACTGGTAGCGATCGACATCGCTTCCCTGGAAGATTTCCCACTCGTTGAAACTGAAGGTGGCGTCTGTTCCTTTCCAGAAGCCACCGTCGTTGGTCGTACCGTCGTAGTCACCCCAAGCGAGGTACTGCGACACATCTTCTCCTACAGTCCACTCGCTGGTGTCCTGAGCGAAGGAGCCGATTCCTGCCCATGCAAGAATCGCTGTTGTTAGTAGAAATTTTTTCATGAAAATGTAGTATTGATTGATGTTTAAGTTGACGATGAAAGAGGCCGGCAAAACCATGCTCGGCAGAGCTGATCCTTGCCTTACTCTATAATCCGCTACAAAAATAGCTCTTTTTCTTCATTGTCAATATCCCTTTTTATCGTCAATCCATACTACATTTCATTTTCTAAAGTCTTTGTTTTATTATTGCAAGTTTTGCAGTTGGCTTTGGGGGAGTGGGGATGGCCACCATGCTATGGTGGCTTACCTAACCGCCGTTCGGAAGGGAGTTTGCTGCTGGGGTGAAACGGGCGGGTGCATGACGATTATCCCGAATAGCAGTTGATCCTTTGCTTCGAAAAGTACTCAATCCTTTGCTTGGAATAGTGGTCGATTGTTTATTCCGAATAGTAGTCGATCATTTTGATGATGGCCCGGGTGCAAACAGGGCAGAACTCCTCCACCTCGTTGATTTTCATTCGGCACTCCATGGTGGGTCGATACACCCCTTTCGACTGGTAGCCTCCACCTTCATAGACACCGACGGTGCGGATGAGCGATTGCTGCTTCTTCGCGTCGAGTCGGAGGAAAGTCATGGCGTTGCGCGGATTGTAGCCATCGAAAGAGATGGCAGGGGTGGGGATGGGTGTCTTCTTGGCGAGCATGTCAGCCCATTTGGCGTTGAAATCCACAAGGGTGGTCAGGTTGGGTTCCCATGGTTCAGTATCGGCCGGATACATCGACGAATACTGGTCGTCGTAGAAATACTCGTCGCCCAGACCGCCGAAAGCATGTCCGAACTCATGCACCAGCACTTGTCGTGAGGTGGGGTGGTCGCTGGTTGTCACCGTCACGGAGTTGTAGATGCCGCCACCACCGTAGGTCGATGTGTTGACCAGCACGATGATGTGTTCGAAGGGCACGCCAGCCAGACGGTCGTAGATGTCCTGCATGTTGGTGGTCATCAGGTAGCGGTCGGAGTAGAACGTGTCGTAGTGCGCCGATGCAGTGGTCGATTTCCACTGTCCCCGTCGCGGCACGCTCACACCACTGTCGTCGCTCCAAGCGTCCACAGCCACGATGTTGAACTTGTCGGCTTTGCTCTTGAAAGGCTCATGGCTCAGTAGGAATCCGCATGCCCGCTGTGCGTCCTCGTGAAATTTCTGTCGGTCGCTCTCTGCGTAGCCTTCAGCCAAGATGGCGATGTCGATGCTGTGTTCCAGATCGCCGCCCTTGTGGAGGTAGTCAAAGGATACGGTGCTGCTCTTGGCGCGGATGAGGATGTCGGAGGGATCCACCGTATGGGTGAGTGAGGATGATACCTTGCCGTGGACATCGATGAGACTGACGGTCACCTCCACAGGGCGCTTGGGATAGGGAACTTGAAAACAGTTCTCGAAAGCCCGTCGAACAGTCGTAGCCTCTTCCGTCGATTGCCATTCCTGAAACAGTGTGGAGAAGGAGTTGGAATATACCACTTGTCCGCTCTCTTTGTCGCGGACGATGATTTTACCGTTACCTCCGAGTAGGGGTTTGTCGAGGTGGTGGCGACGCCCAGCCCATTGAGGTGTCGATGAGGCCTCTTGGAAGAAGATGTCCTGAGTGGCGCTGTCGCCAGCGAAGACGTAGTCGAGCCTGAGGGTCTTGTCCTCGAAATAGTCGTCGAAGTTCTGTCCCGCCGCATGCACTGATGCAAGAAGGAGGGCAGATAAGAGAAGTGCGTTTCGTTTCATTGATGTTGATGCCCTGAAGGGCGTTTTGTAAGATGTTGCCCTTTCAGGGCGATGTTTTTTTGGGAAGGATGTATCACCCAGGGCGTTGCCCTGGGCTGGGAGATATTGCCCTTTCAGGGCGATG
>CAMOWU010000178.1 GCA_946628545.1 uncultured Bacteroides sp.
AGGAATAATCCTCCTGATAAAAGAAAAAATAATCTTAATTCCTTATTCATAATATATTGTGTACTAATTGGATATATTCTTTTGTTAAAGCTTTACTTTAATCAACTCCCCTCCCCTCTGAGGGGAGGGGCAGGGGTGGGGTATAAAGCCTATCTGACCCCACCCCGCCTTTCAGGCACCCCATTCCCGACGTTCCGTCGCCTACCCGTAGCCTTTCCCCTTGCAGGGGCGGGGAGTTTTTTCTGCTGCAAAATAAGTCATTTTTTCCAACCTGTGCAATCCTCATTTATCATGATTTTTTCACATTTTAATTCTATGTTGTTAGATTTTATTAGTAATTTTGCATTTGTTTTATGAGTTTCCTTTATCAAATAAGGTGTTCATTGGTTGAATACAACCCTTCATCATTGCGTTTCCGTATAGAAATACAACAACAAAACAATAAATGATGTACAGAATGAAAAGTTCTTTCAGTAGGATGAAGACAGCTTTGATGACGCTGGGCATCCTCAGCATTTCGATGGCGTCGTGGGCAGAACCCGTGACACCAGATCAGGCTATGCAACAAGCCAAGAAATTCGTTCAGACGCATCGGGCTAAAAACCCGAAGCTCAGGTATGCAACAGGAACCACCCCACAACTCAAGCAGGTGGGGCAGGTGAGCGGACTCTATGTTTTCAATGTGGGCGACGACAATGGTTTTGTCATTGTCAGCAACGACGACCGCGCCACACCCGTCCTGGGCTACAGCGACAGTGGCAGTTTCAATGCCAGCCAGATGCCCGACAACATGAAGGCATGGCTGCAGGGGTATGCCGACCAGATTGAGTGGTTGAAGCAGAACAACATCTCCGCGCCTCTTCGCACAGTAGGAGAGGGCTTCACGGCCATTGAGCCTTTGATGTCGTCGGTATGGGGACAGAACGACCCCTTCAACAACAGCACACCCGTCGTTGGTGGTCAGAATTGTGTGACAGGATGTGTCGCCACAGCCATGGCACAGGTGATGTACTATCACAAGTGGCCACAAAACGCTACCAGCATCCCTGGCTACGACTACTCCTATGGGAGCCTTGATGCCTTGTCCTCTACGACTTTCAATTGGGATGTCATGCAGGATGATTATAGAGGAACCTATTCCACTGATGCAGGTTCGGCGGTGGCAAAGCTGATGCAATACTGCGGTTGGTCTGTGAAGATGAACTATGGTCCTTCTGCTTCGGGTGCCAGCAGTAATATGGTGGCAGATGCGCTGAAGAATTATTTCGGCTACAACAGCACCACCCAGTATGTGTCGCGCAGTCTCTATACCTACGAGAACTGGGTGAAGATGATCTACCACGAGCTGAGCGAGGGACGACCGGTGTTTTATGCCGGTAGTTCCGTTGACAATGGTCATGCCTTTGTCTGCGACGGATATCAAGCGGACGACTATTTCCACATCAACTGGGGATGGGAAGGCCTCAGCAACGAGGGCTTTTACAGACTGTCGGTACTCGACCCAGAGAACCAGGGCACGGGCGGAAGCGCTTCTTCCAGTGCCTACAGCTTCGGACAGGAGGCGGTTGTCGGGATTCAGAAGCCTTCAGACAACGGTACTGTACTGGATGTGATGAGCGAAGTGAATCTCAACGTCAACACGATATCTTTGAATCACAGCAGTATTTCGCTGGGTGAGAGCGTGGAGGTCACCATCAACATCACCAACAACGGCGCAAACGACTATGACGGTGACGTCTGGATTGCTGACGATAACGTGATGATTGTCGGACTGCCTTTTGTCATCCCCGCAGGTACCACCATGGACTGTGTACTCTCCTTCACACCCACTGAGAAAGGAACTGTGAACATCTATCCGGCTTTGCCCAATACAAGAGGCAGCTACACTATTTACCCTCTTTCAGCCTCACTCTCTGTGGGCGAGAACACACCGACAGACCTGCTGGCCTCCAACATCAAGGCCACATCGGCCGACATCACCTGGACACCCGTGGGAGAGGCTACCTCTTGGAACCTCCGCTACAAGTCTTCCACAGTCACCACAGAGCATTTCGAGGACGGCATGCCTGATGAGTGGTGGTCTTACGATAGCGACGGCGACGGGTTCGGATGGGAATTGATTGATGGTGGTCTTGATGGCTCAAAGTGTCTGGCTTCCTACAGTGTCGATCCAGAAACTGACACAGATCGCACTCCATCAAACTGGATCATCACTTCAGCTGTCCCAATGGGCGGTACTCTTTCTTTCTGGGCATGGGCATTGGATCCCAGCGCTTCTGATGAGCAATTCACAGTCTATACCTCAGAAAACGGATCGAACTTTAGTAGCATTTCAAGCACTGTCAAGGTGACAGGCACTCCTACGCTTTATTCCTTTGACCTGAGTCGCATGAGTGGTGAAAGGTATATCGCCATTATCCATAGAAATTCAAGCGGTCAGTCTGCTCTTCTGATTGACGACTTCTCGGTGAAGGTGCCTTCTGGCGACTGGACTACCATCGAGAATGTCACCACCAACCCCTACACACTCTCTGGTCTGCAACCCGAGACTTTCTATGAGGTTCAGATGCAAGGTGTCACCACCTCTGGAGCAGGACAGTGGAGCGAGACCCTTTCGTTCACCACAGCTGCCATGGCTGAGATCCAGCTCGCTAACGACGATGCCGATGCCGAGACCAAGAATGCCGACATCATTGCTGCCAACAACGGTGTGGAAGCCAACGTGACTCTCACGGGCCGCACACTCTACAAGGACGGTGAATGGAACACCATCACATTGCCATTCGACATGACTGCCGAGCAGGTACAAGCCCAGTTGGCTCCTTCAGCTCTGATGACACTCAGTGCTTCTGATTACAATGCCGGAACACTGGAACTCACTTTCGAAGATGCCACCAGCATTGAAGCAGGCAAGCCATACCTCATCAAGTGGGTAAGTGGCGAAGACCTTGTTGAACCCACCTTCACTGGTGTCACCATCAACAACACCACTGCCGACGTGGAGACTGCCAGTGTCGATTTCAAGGGCAACTATGGTACTGTGGCTCTCGAGGCTGGCGACAGGTCTGTGCTTTACCTCGCTTCTGGCAACATGCTCTACTATCCTACCGTCAGCATGAACATCGGTGCCTTCCGTGCCTATTTCAGCCTTAATGGACTGACAGCCGGCGATATCGAATCAGGTGTCAACTCCATCGTCCTCAATTTCGATGGTGAATCGACCAGTATTGATGATATAGAATGGTCAGTGGTCAATGGTCAAGGTTCAATGAAAAAAGACCAATGGTACACCATTGATGGTCGTCGTCTCGATGGCAAGCCTTCTACAAAAGGCCTTTACATCCACAACGGCAAGAAATTGATGATCAAATAGCTCTCATCCCAACTCCAAAACTCCCCTCCCCTCTAAGGGGAGGGGCATGGGTGGGGGATCGATCCCGACTACCAAAAACTCCCCTCCCCTCTAAGGGGAGGGGCAGGGGTGGGGTATTATCGCCATGAGCCGATTAATTTTGGCCTTTCAGGACATTGCTGATGCTACTTACTAAAGTTGAATCACAAACCTTCCTTCCAAAGCATTCTAAGAAAGTCATAGACAAACATACATTCAATATCACCCATCTGACGAGTGAATGGATCAAGTGACACGACAATGCGTCTGCTGTCAGGATATTCCTCTCCAAAAGCCTTAAGACCTTTCAAATGACGGTTCGTTACCTCCTCTGTTGATTTTATCTCTATCGCTACCCTTGCATCACCCACTATAGCATCTACTTCTAAATCGGTGTAAGTACGCCAATAGGTCAGAGTTTCCTCTGAATGGTTGTAGTGAAGCCAGGCGTACACTTCCTGGATGACCAGATGCTCGAAAGCATGTCCATAATCTGTACTTCCCCTCGTCAACTCTTTTCTATGGAGTAAATGATTAACTACTCCAACATCGAAAAAATAGAAACGTGGAGCTTGTAGGATTCGACGTTTCATCATCCGACGGAATGCTGGAATACGATAACCTATCAGTGTGTCTTCCAAGATATCAAAATAGGCGCTGACCGTGGTGGCATGTACACCACATTCCTGAGCAATATTCTGGTTGTTGACAATTTCTCCACTGGTTAGTGCCGATACCTCCAGAAAACGTTGGAATGCACTTAAGTTGCGTACTAAGGCTTCTTCTTTAATCTCTTCTTTCAGATACACATCGATATAACCTGCCATCATGCGCTTAGGATTGCGGGCTAAATAATGTGATGGAAGCATACCGACGTTGACAGCCCTGTCTATGTCGTAGTCGGGAATCTCTGCACTGACCAAGGGGTAGAGATAAACTGGGAATGCACGTCCACCCAGTGTGTTGTGTCCCTTGCGTTTCAGCTTTCTTGCGCTCGAACCGCAAAGGATAAATATATGCTGGCATTCCACTATCAGTCGATGTACCTCATTAAGCAATTCTGGTACTTCAGGAATCTCGTCAATGATGACAAGAGAACCATGTGGCTTGTCGATTAACATTTGGTAAAGTGTCGCCGGCTGTCTGCGGAATCGTTCCTTCACATTGCTATCGAGTAAATCAATATAGATGGCATTGGGAAACTGTTGACGCAAAATTGTTGTCTTACCCGTCTGACGAGCACCAAATAAGAAGATACTACTGTCTAACTCATTGGCTAACTTGATGATACGTTCTAACATAGGCTTTTTTTATTATCTCGACTTACTCTCGATTTTGATTGAAAATCGTGGATAGTATTCTCGATTTTGATTGAAAATCATGGATAGTAATCTCGATTTTCTTCCATTTTTATTGCAAAAGTACAAAAACAACAATGAATTTATATCATTAATCACTCTTTTTTTTCAGAAAAAAATCAGGGGCATGATCCTGTGCACAGGGTTGTCAACCAACAACTAGAACAATGAGGAAAAGTTATTGGTATTCCTATTCACCTCAGCAGCGAGTTCAAGGCTTATCTGTCCAACAAGGACAACAGGATAGCGCAGGAGGCTGTTGAGGAGAGGAATGACGATGGGACAGGGTGGCTAATTCCAAATCACCCCCCCCTCATTGCCACCTGTCACCGTGGTCTGTCTTCTTGTTCATCTAAGAATGATTGCTTACTCAAGGCAAAAATAGGGAAAGACTGATACATGATAAGCCGGAAATACGTTAAATATGAAGTCGTTAACATCACTTAACGTTAAAAAATGAGATATGATGCCTTTTATATGTATATTTGCAGAAAGGGGAAAGCCCAATGAACGATAACTGCATGAAGTAGGAGGTGCGGCATTCCTGCCGCACAATCGCGTTCGGCAAGAGTTCCGCATCATGGTGTTCGGCAGGAATGCCGAACCTCCTATCGAGTGCCACATCATGGTGTTCGGCAGGAATGCCGAACCTCCTATCGAATGCCGCATTATCGTGTTCGGCAGGAATGCCGAACCTCCTATCGAATGCCGCATTGTGGTGTTCGGCAGGAATGCCGAACCTCCTATCAATCATCATTCAAAGAAACAATAAC
>CAMOWU010000179.1 GCA_946628545.1 uncultured Bacteroides sp.
AATGGTCAATGAATAATGGTCAATCCTCAAACGGTGGTTGGAATTCGTGGGCGATGACGAGCCGGTCGCATTCGGACTTGAGTGAGACATCAAGGACGTTGGCGATGACAGCCTTGCAGATGCTGACGAATCGGTCGAGCAGTTCATCGTGCAGTTCCTTATGCCTTGCCGCCTTGATGTCGGCCAATACCATGAGTTGTTTGAGTGCCTTTCCCGACACATTCGACAACGACTTCATGTTGTCAAAGTCGATGTTGGGTGTGAAGGTCTTTGAAAGGATGTGATTCTGCAACCACTCTATTTCTTTTTGCTTGTTCTCGGGTGCATTGTCCCAAGTGAGGTACGACGCAGCCGCCTCTGCCGTTCCACCCGATTTGATGAGGGTCTTGTTCTCATCCTTCTTGTCGGGCATGTTCTTGACGATGTCAGCATCGAGTATGAGCATGGGGTCAGAGAAATAGTCGTTGGTGTCGGCATTCCTTGAGGCGATGTATTCCTCTCGTTCGATAAGCGGTTCCACTCCCGCCCATTCCTTCTCCTGCTGGAAGAGTACGACAGGAATCTTTCCGATGTTGTTTTCCTCCACCTCCATTTGCCACCCCTCTTCGCAGGCCGTGGCATGATAGATGCGTTCGTCGGTGAAGAAATCCAGATGACGGATGGACAAGCCTTCATGGTTCATCGTATGGAATCCCCAAGCGAAAGCCCTGAGACAACCGAAATGGTCCCATGCCACATAGATGTCGTCGCCCTTGCTCCTGGCCAGTATTCGCAGCCGGCAGTCAGCCCTTCCCTGCTTGTTGCGATAGGGATGGAAGAGCATGGCGCACTGCGTCTCCGCCCCCGCCAGTCGTTTGCACTCACGTATCCTGGCATCGAAATGCAGATGCTGGACAAGTCTGTTGAATGCCATGTAAGCCTGTTCTGTCCCCTCGCTCAACTGACGCCATCGCACAGGTTTTCCATAGATGAAGACCAGCGCAATCTCGTTGATGTAGCGCGGATAGTCGATGGGCAGTTTCCAACGTTTGACCCATCGCTTGAAGTTGCCTTTCTTGTCGTAGATGGGTTTGTCGTGCCGCTGGTTGATGGCATGCGATGCTGGATTGTACTCACGTAGTGCCTCTGAGGCCCGCTGGCTGTTGTCGGTCATCAAGGCAAGTGCCTTGTCGATGTCTCCTTCAAGGAGAAGATGATTGAAAAGATTTTCCATGGGATTTGTTTTTTTATGGGAATTATGGGAATTATGGGAATTATGGGAGGGATGGGAATTATGGGAGGGGTGCCTGAAAGGCGGGGTGGGGTCTGAAAAGCGATTATACCCCACCCCTACCCCTCCCCTTAGATGGGAGGGGAATCGACTCCCCGCCCCTGCAAGGGGAGGGGTGCCTGAAAGGCGGGGTGGGGTCGGAAAGGCTAATACCCCACCCCTACCCCTCCCCTTAGATGGGAGGGGAGTTGTTAGAGCCTCGCTCTCCCCTTAGTTGGGAGGGGAGTTGGAGAGCGGTTATATGAGGTTGCCAACGAAGTCGAGGCAAGAGGATAAGTCATCATCGTTCTTTTTGAAGTCGTCGATGGCGTAACCAAGGACATCGACATACTCATCGTGTGCACAGTCGGGGAATCCGCAGACCTCGTTGAGGAATTCTTCGTTCCATGTACCCTCTACCATCAGCACCCTACCAGCCTCGACGACAGGCGATACTGACGTGAAACGTGTCTCCTTGGACTCGCGTGGCGATGGTGTTTCCTTGACATTGAGTCGGGTAGTTTCTCTAAGCGACTGCACCACACTGATACCGTTGGCCTTGGGTTCAACATTGAGTTTGCTTTGGTGGTCAGCCCCATGGACCTTCATGTATTCAGGCAGGAAGCGCAGCAGTTCGGGCATCCCCAACTGCATCTTCATGGCATCGACAAGATAGAGGTAGTTTCGGATGACACAAACCGCCAGAATGCCCGATGGGTCGTTGTCCTTTCCTGGTTTTATCTTGCCGTAGGCGGTGTCGAGATAGAAGTGTATGGGTTCGTTGAATCGTTTGGCCCTGAACTCCGTCATGGTGCAATGCTGGAACCAATCCCGTTTGACGATGTTGCCTTCTTCGATGGTGGGATGTTGCTGATACATGGCATTGAACTCCTTTGGCCCCCTTTGTTTCTGTTTGAGCAGTTTCGCCAGCGCATGCTTAGCGGGCCAGAGCGGATCACCTATTTTTCTCTGGCTCAGTCCGTTGTCGCCTTCTTGTTCGCAGATGGCAGGTATGGAAAGCACTGTCCAGTCTTCGGCTTCCATTTTGAGGAGTCGTCCGGCGAGGTCGTCATCGTGCCAGCGGGTCATGATGAGCAGTTGTTTGGAGAGGTTGTGCAGTCGTGTGGCGAGTACGCTGTTGTACCATTCCCACACTCTTTTTCGGTAGGTGCTGGAACCGGCCTGCAAGGCGTCTTTGACGGGGTCGTCGATGATGGCGATATCGACAGGCGTTCCCGTGAGCGACCCACTGACTCCCACCGACTTGTAGAATCCCCGATGACCGACGATGTCGAAATAGTCATCGTGCCTGATGTAGCCCGTTGTCCGTTCATTTGGGTACATACCTTTGAGATAGGTGTCGGGAAAGAGGCTTTGGTAGGTCTTGCTGTCGATGGTTCGCTGTATGGCTCTTGAAAACTGGTTGGCAAGGTCGGCGGAATAGGAGCATCCCACAATTTTCAGGTCGGGGTTGAGACCAAGCGCCCAAGCAGGAAACTTTCTCGACACGATCTCGCTCTTGCCATGCTGCGGTGGCATAAAGACCATGAGGTTCTTGATGTCTCCCTCCAACAATCGTTGGCAATGCTCTGCCACACAGGCATGAAACCACTGCATGTCGTAGCCTTCCTCGCTGCTGAGGATGAATTGTTTGAAAGAGAGCATGGTATAGATTTTTTTGCGCAAAGTTGAGCGTTTTTCGGCAGAGTAACAAGAAAAAGTAAAGGCGATGAACGTTTGAAGCGTTCATCGCCTTTACATGATGGGGGGAAACTCCCCGCCCCTGCAAGGGGAAGGAATTTTTATTTGAGGAAGCCTTCGAGGTAAGAGATGATGTCGGGGTCGGACGGACGTATGGCATCAGAGCTGATGAACTTACCTTCTGGATCGATGACCATGAAGCGAGGAATGCTCACGACCATGTATTCGTAGTTGAGTGCATCCTGTCCGTCTTCAGCCACGATGTACTGAGCCCATGCATGTGGGTTCTCCTTGAGGAATGTCTTCCAAGCCTCGATGTCCTGGTCGCAGCTGATGCTGATGATTTCGATTTTGTCGTTGCCCTTGAAGTGTTGATATACCTTTTCGAGCGCTGGGATCTCACCTACGCATGGTCCGCACCAAGTGGCCCATACATCGACGTAGAGCAGTTTACCCTTGAAATCGGCGAGGTTGAGGTTCTTGCCATCGGGGGTATTGATGGAGAGTTTGGGAATGGCATTGCCTTTCTTGATCTTCTCGAATTTCTTCTCTACCTCAGCGTATTCCTTGTTGATGCGCTCCAGAACGGAGTCGGTCTTGATATGCTTGACGGCAGCATCCTTGAACTTGGTGATTTCATCATTGATACCACCCATAGCCATGTTCATGCACACCATGTCTGCAATCAGACGGTCGTGGCTGACTTGGTTGGTGATGTACTTGTCCATCAGCGAGAGGACGTAGGCGTTTGCATCTTTTTCCATAGCCAAAGTGTCGTCGAGGTAGTGATCGCTGATGATTTTGAAGAGCGAGTCCGGGTTGTAGGGCTCAGCCTTCTGATTGTCGTTGTTGCAGGAGAAGAAACTGCCTGCAAGAAGCGCTACAAAAGCCGAAAGGATAAAGTTTTTTTTCATAATGGTGTTCGTAATGATTGGTTGAAACTATAGATGCACTCCACCCCTGCACCATTTCCTTGGATGGGATGTATAGGACTCCCGCTTGGGATGTATAGGACTCCCCTCCCCGGGGAGGGGAGTTGTTAGAGCCTCGCTCTCCCCTCAAGGGGAGGGGAGTTGTTAAAGGGTTTTGAGTTTGGCGAGCGCTGATTCGAAGCAGATGCCGTCGCGGGGAGTCTGGTTGGAGAATTTCTCTGAAGCGAGCAGGCTGGAACGCACAAAACGCGATGCCCGTCGCACCGACTGCTCGAAAGGTACTCCATTGACGGCGTCGGCTCCCAGTACAGAAGCGAAGACATCCCCTGTACCCGAACGGATGCGTTCGATGATCTGCTGACGCTGGAAAGTGACGACACCCTCGGCATCCATAATGGCATTGCCGATGAAGTTGGTGCCCATGCGGATGCCCGTGATCACAATCTGGTTGGCACCCATGTCGCGCAGTTTGTAGATCATGTCGATCAGTTCCTGCTGGTGCCATCCTCCAGGCCTGTATTCCGTTTCCGAGAGAAAACATGCCTCGGTGAGATTGGGTGTGATGATATGCGCGTCCTTGATCAGTCGCTTCATAGCCTTACACATGCGCGGTGTGTAAGTGCTGTAGATGCGTCCATTGTCGCCCATCACGGGATCGACGATGGCGAGCGTGTCGGGTTTGCTGAACTCACTGATGAAGTCGCGGCAGATGTCGATTTGCTGTTCCGACCCCAGGAATCCAGTCATGATGCCATCAAATTGCAGTCCCAATTTGTGCCATTCGTCCATATAGGAACGCATGAAGCGCGTGAAGTCGAGCCGGAAGAAACTGTCGAAACCTGTATGGTTGGAGAAGAGCGCAGTAGGTAGCGGGCAGCCTTGAATGCCCAGATGCGAGATGATGGGCAGAATGACAGCTGTGGAGCATCTTCCGAAACTGGAGATGTCGTTGATGATGGCTATGCGTTTTTGAATCATTCCTATCCTTCGTCTTCAGTAGGGTCGATAGTGGCAACACCTGTGTTCTCAGGCACCTCGCTGTTGATGACATCCTTCTCCACCGACAATGCTCCACTGGCACTGATGACAAGGCGGAGCGGGAAGAGCATCTCATCGTCCTCGGGGTCGCCCACACTGGCTGCGAAATTGAAACGGCTGTGGTCGTCAGCCTTGTCGTAGTCATAGACAACACCGAGCAGCAGCGACTTCTTCATGAAATCGGCAGGCACAATGGAAGCGAAATCGTCCTTCCGGAAAGTCTTGTCGTAGAAGACCGACCCATCGCTCTTCTTCTTGATGAGCAGGTGTATCTGGTTGTCGTAGTATTCGTCTCCCGACTCCACCTTGACCTTTGGCAGGTTCTTGTCGGCAGTCATGTTGATGCTGAACTCATATTTGCTCCCAGCGATGGTGAGTGTGTCGCTGAGGTTGCGGTCGTCCATGCTTTGTGTACCCTTTGGTTTCTCCACTTTGGTCACTACAATCTTCTGGTCTTCTTTCTTGTCATCGCAACCTGAGCAAGCCGTGAGCGCAAGAGCGGAAGCCATGATCAATATGGAATTGTAAAGTTTCATCGATGAAATGTTTTT
>CAMOWU010000180.1 GCA_946628545.1 uncultured Bacteroides sp.
AATCTCATCTCATTAATTCCATGAGCGTCTCTATACCATTTTTCGATAGTTTGAGTACTTTAACTTTGCCCTCTGTTGACTGCAGTGTGCAGGTCTGTTGTTGATGGTTCAGCCTGTATATGTGGTTGAGGTTGACAATAGTGCTTCGGTCAACCCTGATGAAGACGTTTTCTGGCAAGCGTTGTTGAAGTGACAAGAGATTCTCCAGCACTAAGTCTTGTTCGAGGAAAGTAGTGATTGTTGCGTAGTTGCCGTCGGCCTTGATGAAAGCAATATCGTCGGCTGCGATGAATATCCTTCCATTACTCGACTTGAAACTCATTTTTCCTGATTGATTTTGCTGTGAGTCTTGTATGCTTTCAGCCCTGTCGGTCGCTTTTGCTATGGCGATTGCCAGTTCTCCCTTGTCTATGGGTTTGAGCAGGTAATCGACTGCCGACAGTTTGATAGCGCTCATCAGGTATTTACGGTCGGAATAAGCAGTGGTGAAGATGATGTAGGGTAGTGGTATTGTTTGTTTCAGTTCATCGAGAAGTTGTATGGAATCGCGCCCTTGTAGTTGTATGTCGAGAAACAGCAAGTCTGGGCGGTTCTTCAGGATGCTTTCGAGTGCGGTGTCGTAATTATCGCATGAATCCACCACCTCAAGTACATGGCGGAAGTCCTCCAGTTTCTTCAAGAGCGACAGACGAGGAAGGCGCTCATCCTCTACGACGATGGTGATGAGTTGATGATTAGTCTTTTCCATGGGTTTAGTATTTATAATCTGTTGGTACCCAAATCTCGAAGCAAGTGCCAGCAGGCCTTCCGTCAGCATCGGTCAGGTCTATGACGTTTTGCTTGATTTTATGGTTGTTGGTTTGGTTATACAATTCAATCTGTTGCTTAAGAATCTTCAGTCCTTGCTTTGTTGAGTTGTTTCCGCTAAGTACTGCTGCCTCCGTCCGCCCTACACCGTCGTCCTTTACTGCCACAAGGACCCCGTCAACGCCATCTCTTTGCATACGTGAGATCATCACCTCCACGTTTCCTGTGCCTACTTTGTTGGCGATGCCATGCTTCACTGCATTTTGGCAATAAGTGTGCAGAATCATGGTGGGCAACATCACATTCTGGTCCACATCTGTAGCCACGTCAATGTGGTATTGCAACCGTTCGCCATAGCGTAGCTGTTCCAATTCCATGTAGGTGCGGACATAATCTATCTCCTCTGCTATGGAACGTGCTGGGAGGTTGATGTCTGTGAGGGTTTGGTTGGTGAAGTCGGAGTAGAGTTTCAGGTAGTGTGTGGCTTCATCTGCAGAGTTGTTCATCATGAAATACTCGATGCTCGCCAGCACGTTGGAATGAAAATGCGGTATGGCTTTCAGTCGTATGGCGTTCAACTGGAGTTCTTTCTGCCTTTTCTCACGGAGCAAGTCAATCATTTTCTTCTTGGCTTGTCTTTGTTCGAACCATCGTGCCAAGCGCCATACGAATAGTGAGAGAAGGCATGCTCCTATCATCCACATCCACCACCGCTTCCACCATGGACGTGGTGTTTCCACTATGGTCGATTGGCGGTTGTTGTCAATCAAGTGTGCTGGGTTGAAGGATGTCATTTCTTCCAATCCAGCCAGCCACACTGTGCCGTCCTCACTCTCAGCCATCGTACTCATCAGGGGTTCAATCATGGTGAATCCGTTATGGGAGTCGAACCAGCAAGGGTCGCTTGCATGGCATTGCTCGTTGATGCGTGCCACGAGAAGCCCGTCGATGGCTGCGACAATAAGATATCCGTAAGGGGATGCATGTATGGTGCGTATCTCGTGGCCAACCAGCATGGGCAAGAGTTCTGCTATTGCTGACACCTTACCCTCGTGGATGTAGAAGACGGAGTCCCCTAAGGCAAAAAAAATGTTGCCCTTGTTGTCGTTGGTCATGGTAGTGATGACTTGGGCTGTTGGTGTGTCCTTGATTTTCTTGACATCGATTTTACCATTGTCAGTTTCCGTTAGGCAAAGCAGTCCAGGCGTGGTGCTGACCCAAAGCCTTCCTTGTGCGTCGTCAGCGGCACACCAAGGTCTCGGAATTTCTGTGGTCAGCGTGTCGAGCAATCCGTTAGTCGGATGGTAAGCAAGGATGCTGTTGCGCGTGCCGATAATCAGCCGTTCAGATTGCGGAGATGTGTTGTCCTTGGCTTTGACCACGAACTGGTATTTGTCGAACGGCAGTCCCAGCCATTGCATTGTGTCGCCTTGCACGGTGGCAATATCACCATTGCCGGCCAGATAGACCTTGTCGCCGATGGTAGCCGAACTGGGCGCATAGTAATTGCCTTCGATACTGCTGATCACATGATCGTCAACGATGACCTTGCCGTTGAGCGACCCCATGACGAGCCGTCCATTGCATGTGGCCACCGCTCGCACAATATCGTTCTTATCGGTCAAATGGTGGTTGGTGAAGTTGTAGCTGAAGAAGCAATACGCACCTTGGTAGGTGGCCAACCAGAGACGGTCCCATTTGTCGATGAACACCCCTTTGATCATGTTGAAGCCGGTTCCCAACTGCTGCATCGGGTTGGCTGCGTGGCTATCGTAGAGCCAGAGCGTGTGGGAGTCGGCGATGACGAGTTGGCCCTGATTGTTCTGTCTGACGAACAATCCGTAGTCGGGGGCCTCGAAATGATGTTCATACAGCGGTTTGATGCTGTCTCCCTCTATCGTATAAATTCCGTCGGTAGCCAGTGCACAGAGTGTGTTGCCCATTCGGATCAGGGAGAACACGTCGTCTTTGTCTGTCAACAAATGGTCGCGGTCGTCTTTGATGACATAAAGTCCCTGTGGAGTCGGCACATAGATGCCCGTTGTGTCGATATACATCTTGCGGTCGGGTGTCATCTCATCCAGCAAGGGGTTCTCCATGATGCTCTTGAAGCCTTCGGCTTCTATCTTGCAGAGTTGTCTGTTCTGTTCCTGACGGTCCTCCAAAAGCACATAACCTGCGGGTAGGTCAGCGGAGTTGAAGTTGTTGAGCAACAGATGCCCCAGGGGGTCGATTTGCTCCTTTTTTACAGAATTCCCTTTGACGTGCCATTGACGAATGAATCCCATGGCGCGTATTTCCCTGTCTTCGGGATCCTTACCGACTTCTATTTCCTGGAATCCCACGATGTTCTCTCGCTTTCCCCCTAGGAAAGGTGTCAACGTCCGTCCATCGTAGCGCACGAAGCCCGACAACGTACCTATATATATATACCCGCGCGAGTCCTGCCAGATAATCTCGGTCTGCATCTGTGGCAATCCGTCATGGGTGGTGAAGCGACGGTAACTCAATCCACTTTGGATGGGAGGTTCGTCCATATCAGTCCGTTCTGCCTCCGCAGAAGGCAGAAACGGCATGGCGAATGTTTCAGTGGTAAAGGCCGCCATGCACAACAGGAAATAGAGTAGTCTTTTCTTCTTCATCGACTACAAAATTACAACTATTATTCCATAAAATTGTCATTTTCTGTATGGTTGGAATCACTTTTTTCCTTTCGTCACGTGAAACGCGTGTTTCGTCATTCGCAGCCCCCACTTCGTCAAAATGTACTTTTTGAAGACCTTGTGACTCGCGGATTCTTTCTAATTTTATAGCCACAAAACCCTTTCAGAGGTTCAAACATGCAAAATCGACAACTTTTGATATAATTTATGTTTAACTAATAACTCAACGTTTATGAAACACCTTAAACTACTCATGACACTCGCCTTGCTGCTTGTGCCTCTTTCGGGTATAGCGCAGTATTGGGAGAGCGGAACGACGAGAACGGTTTCGTTCTACAGTTACACTTCTGGCAGCAGACATTACTCGAGGACCGAGATGTCCTATTACGTCAACGTGGAGGAGGACGGCGTCTTGCAGTTCTCGTGGGCATCGGTGGAAGCCGCCAAGGCCCACTATATCGGGATTTACTTCAATGACACGTTTATGGCGGACTTCAACCAGACAATGGGTTCTTTCACCGACGTAGCCAAAGGTATTTATCGCATTCGTCTGACAGGCTACCCCACCGACGAAAAGGGCTATGGCGGCAATGTGGTGTTCAGTTACCTCTACACACCCGCCGCATGGAAAAACGACCCCGAATCCAACGACACGTGGGACAAAGGCACTCTGATCAAGAACGGTGACGAGCAGCAAGGCCATTTGGGCTATCGACAAGGCAACTATACTGACAACGAAGACTGGTACAAGATAGAAGTTCCAGACGAGGGTACAGTGACATTCTCCACCACCACCTGTGTCAGTGCAACCGAAAACCTTCGCCTCTACTATTTAGGGATGTACACCCCGAATGATGAAGCTACGAATGTGAATCTCCGCAACGACAAGAACATGGACGGTGGCGGTAAGGACACCACTGTGGTCTATACCGTTCCCGATTGCGCCCCTGGCACCTATTACGTTCGTTTGCGTCGCACCAACGGACATGGCAGTTATAAGTTGAAATACACGTTCACTCCCAGTTCCCACAAGGCCGATGCCCCCGACAACGACGTTTGGAACAAGTCGCTCGACCTGGCACTCGATACTCCGACCCAGGGAAGAATGGGTTATAATTACTTCAACAGCACAGACACCGAAGACTGGTACAAGATAGAAGTGCCGGCAGATGGCAAACTCACCTTCCTGACAAAGAGCGAACCCACGCTGAGGCTCTACTATTTAGGAATGTACACCCCGAATGCTGATGGTACGAATGTGAATCTCCGCAATGACAAGAACATGGATGGAGGTGGTAAGGACACCACCGTGGTGTATGAGGTGCCTAATGTGTCGAGCGGCACTTACTATGTCAGGTTGCGCCGGACCAACGGTTACGGTGGTTACACCCTCACCTGCTATTTCACCAGCCATGCTGATGAGGCCGACCCCGAGCCCAACAACGACTGGCAGAGCGCCATCGCCCTGAAGAGCGGACCAGCAGTGACAGGTCAGTTGGGTTACGACTACAACAGCAACACCGACACCGAGGACTGGTACAAGATAGAGGTTCCAAAGGAAGGCACAGCCGTCTTCAGCCTGAAGTCTGAGCCCACGCTACGTCTGTACTATTTAGGTCTGTACACCCTGAATACTGCAGGAACGAACGTGGATTTACGCAACGACAAGAACATGGACGGCGGTGGCAAGGACACCACCGTGGTCTATACCGTGACGAACTGCGCTCCCGGCACTTATTATGTACGTTTGCGTCGGACCAACGGCTACGGCACCTATTCCATGCACTACGTGTTCAATCCCAATACGCATGAGAACGATCCCGAACCCAACGACACTTGGGACAAGGCCTCGCTTATCGCCGAGGCGACCACACAGGAAGGCTGTTTAGGTTATCACCACCATGGTAACTATGACACCGAGGACTGGTTCAAGATTGAAGTCCCCGATGAAGGCACAGTGACATTCTCCACCAC
>CAMOWU010000181.1 GCA_946628545.1 uncultured Bacteroides sp.
AACTCATCCCCCATGCAACAACTACGTTTAGGAAAAAGAAACACCCTTGAGGTGGTGCGCCGAGTGGATTTCGGCTATTACCTCGACTGCGGAGACCTCGGTGACGTGCTGCTCCCCATCAAGGAGGCACCCACGGAAGGCCTCAACATCGGCGACAAGGCCGACGTCTTCCTCTATCTCGACAGCGAGGAACGACTCATCGCCACCACGCTACAACCCAAGGTGGAAGTCAACCAGTTCGCATGCCTCGAAGTCAAGTGGGTCAACCAGTATGGAGCCTTCCTCGACTGGGGACTGATGAAAGACCTCTTCTGTCCCTTCCGCGAGCAGAAGATGAGGATGCAGGTAGGCAAGCGCTACGTCGTCTATTGCTACATCGACTCCATCACCTACCGCATCGTTGCATCAGCAAAGGTGGAGAAATTCCTCTCCAAGGACCATCCTCCCTATGAGCAGGGCGAACAGGTGGAAGCCTTGGTGCAACACAAGACCGACCTCGGATTCAAATGCATTGTGGATGGACTGTACAGCGGACAGCTCTTCAGCAATGAGATCTTCGAGCAGATAGCCACCGGCATGCGACTCAAGGTCTATGTGAAGCATGTGCGCGAAGACGGTAAGATCGACCTCGCGATGCAACAGGGAGGAATGCAACACGTTCACGACTTCGCCAGCACCCTCCTCAGCTACATCCAAGAGTGTCAAGGCCAACACACCGACTACGGCGACAAATCACCTGCCAGCGACATCTACGAACAGTTCAAGGTCAGCAAGAAAACATTCAAAAGGGCAGTAGGCGACCTCTACAAGAAAGGACTCATCACCATAGACGAGAATGGCCTCACCCTCACCGACAAAGGACGATTCACAGGCCAGGAAGACTAAAAACCATCCAAACAACCACTTTCTCAAAAAAAATGCGTATTTTTGCAGAATAATTCAATCCAGACCATCTAGAGAATCTAGAAAATCTAGAGCATCTAGAGAATCTAGACCATCTAGAAAATCTAGAAAAAAACAAAAAAGACCTCCCCTATGACAGTCTCAGAACTCATCAGCAAAACCGACAAGACCGCCTTCTCCTTCGAAGTGCTGCCACCGCTCAAGGGAACAGGCACCAAAAGCCTTTTCCGCAGCATCGACATCCTCAAGGAGTTCAACCCAGCATACATCAATATCACCACCCACCGAAGCGAGTACGTCTATAGCGAACAGCCCGATGGCTCATTCTTGCGAAGCAGCCTCAGAAGGCGCCCAGGATCGGTGGCGGTGGCATCCGCCATCATGAACCGGTACGGCATCAAGATGGTGCCACACGTGCTTTGCAGCGGATTCACTAAGGAAGAAACGGAGTATATGCTGCTCGACCTGCAGTTCCTCGGCATCACCGACCTGCTCGTGCTTCGTGGTGACAAGGCCAAGGACGACCCCAGGTTCAAACCCGTAAAAGGAGGCTACAGCCACACCACCGAACTCATCCAGCAAGTCAATGACTTCAACAACGGACATTTTGTCGATGGCACGGACATCAAGAACCCTGGCGAACCTTTCTCCTACGGAGTGGCTTGTTACCCCGAGAAGCACGACGAAGCGCCAAACATCGACGTGGATATCCATTTCCTCAAGATGAAACAGGATATGGGTGCTGAATATGCCGTGACACAGCTCTTCTACGACAACCAACGATACTTCGACTTCGTCGAGAAGGCAAGGAAAGCTGGTGTCAGCATCCCCATCATTCCAGGCATCAAACCATTGACCAAACTCAGCCAAATCACTACGGTGCCAGAAACATTCCATGTCGATCTACCCCTCGACCTGGCCAAGGCGGCCATGGACTGCAAAAACGACCAAGAGGTAGAACAGGTGGGCGTAGAGTGGTGTGTCAACCAATGCAAGGAACTGATGGAGCACCAGGTACCCTCCATCCACTTCTACCTTACCTCCGCCTCCAACAGCATCCGCAAGGTGGCAGAGCAAATCTATTGACAGCAGCCCTGAGAGGGAGCCCTGTGCCCAGCCTTTCAAGGCTGGTGTAAAGATCAAAAAAAGGCAAACCATGCTCTTCAGCAACATATACGGTCAGGAACAAGTGAAACAACGGCTACTCACCGAGATTCGTGAGGGCCGCATTGCCCATGCGCAGATGTTCAACGGACCGGCCGGCAATGGAGCCTTCGCCTTGGCCCTGGCCTATGCACGCCTTGTGCTGTGCAACAACCCTACAGAACACGACGCATGCGGAACATGCCAGTCGTGCATCATGGTCGATCGACTCGAACACCCCGACCTACACTTCGTCTTCCCCATCTTCAAAAGGGGCGACAAGGTGGCACTGTGCAGCGACTTCCTCAGGGAATGGAGGGAGATGGTGAAAGAGAATCCCTACTTCGACCTCAACGACTGGATGAAAGAAATCGATTCCGGCAACAAACAACTCACCATCTACAAGGACGAGAGCGAGGACATCATCCACAAGATGAGCATGAAGTCGAACCAGGGAGGATACAAGGTAATGATCATCTGGCTGCCTGAACGCATGAACGACACCTGCGCCAACAAAATCCTCAAAATGGTGGAGGAGCCATACCCCAAGACACTGTTCCTCTTCGTCACAGAGGATGCCGAGGCTGTGCTGCCCACCATCAGAAGCCGAACACAAATCATCGATGTGCCGGCATTCACACAGCCTGTGGTAGAACAAGCGCTCAACGACATGAACGTCTTGCCCGCAGAGGCGAAAATCATCTCCAGAGCCTGTGAGGGCAACATGGCACAGGCCATCAGAATCATCACCAGCCAAGGAGAAAACAACGATTTCATCGAGAAATTCAAACAGTTGATGCGCATGGCATACGTCAGGAATGTCAAGGCGCTGAAGGAATGGAGCGACGAGGTGGCGGATATGAACCGCGAACAGCAGAAGAACTTCCTCACCTACTGCCAGAGGATGGTCAGGGAAAACTTCATCTACAACTTCCAACAACCCGACCTCAACTACATGAGGGAAGAGGAAGCGCAATTCGCAGTCAAGTTCGCTCCTTTCATCAACGAGCGCAACGTCATCGGCATCATGGAGGAACTCGGATCAGCTCAGTACCACCTCGAGCGAAACGTCAACGCCAAGGTCGTGATGTTCGACTTCGCCCTCAAGATGATCGTCCTCATCAAGAACAGATAATCTAGAAAATCTAGAGCATCTAGAAAATCTAGAAAAAAAGAATAAAAAACCTCAACATATATGAACGAATTCAAATCAGGTGACAACAGTTTCTGCACACTCTGCACCAGAGGTTGCAACCAGACAACTGACAAACTGAACACATACGACTACATGGCTGACCTGCCCGACAACACACTGGTCAGCGACATCGTAGAGGTGCAGTTCAAAGCACCAAGAAAGGGATATTTCCACAACAGCAACCGATTGTCACTGCAGAAGGGTGACGTGGTGGCGGTGGAAGCCAGCCCAGGACACGACATCGGCACCGTCACCATGACAGGACGACTCGTGGCACTGCAAATACGCAAGGCCAATCTCAAACCCGACGTCGAACTCAAGCGCATCTACCGCAAAGTCAAACCTGCCGACATGGAGAAATACCATGAGGCAAAGGCGAGGGAACACGCCACGATGATTGAGTCGAGGCAAATAGCTCTCGACCTCGGACTGAAAATGAAAATCGGCGACGTGGAATATCAGGGCGACGGCAGCAAAGCCATCTTTTACTACATCGCCGATGAAAGAGTGGATTTCCGACAGCTCATCAAGGTCCTGGCTGAGAGATTCAGAGTCAGAATAGAGATGAAGCAGATTGGAGCAAGACAGGAGGCTGGACGAATTGGCGGAATAGGGCCATGCGGAAGGGAACTGTGCTGCTGCACATGGATGACGGGATTCAACAGTGTCTCTACCAGCGCGGCACGATTCCAGGACCTCTCGCTCAACCCACAGAAACTGGCGGGTCAATGCGCTAAACTCAAATGCTGCCTCAACTACGAGGCCGACCAGTATGTGGAGGCACTCAAACGACTGCCGTCCAAGGAAATCGTGCTCTACACCCAAGACAACGAGTACCATTTCTTCAGGGCTGATATACTCAAAATGGAAGTCACCTACTCCACCGACAAGCATTTCCTCGCCAACGAAACGGTCATCTCTGCCAGAAGGGCTTTTGAGGTGATCAACCTCAACCAACAAGGCATCAAACCCGAACGCCTGTCAAGCGGTGAAGAGGATCAAAACACCAATGCCCATCCACTCGACCTCCTGGAGCAAGAGAACATCAACCGATTCGACAAAGCCAAGAAGAAGAAACACAGCAAGGGCGGAGACGACAGAAGACAAGGAAGAAACAACCAGCAAGGCAGGCAAGAAGGACGCAACAACCAGCGACCACAAGCAAAACAGGAGGGCCAGCAACCCAAACAAAACGCGCAACAAAACCCACAACAGGGGCAAAAACAAAACCACCCCCAAAACCAACAGGGACAAAACAGGCCCAACAAGCCCAACCACAACCGCGGAAACAAAAACAACCATCCGCCCAAGAACCCCAACCCACCCAAAGAATAAAACTCCCCTCCCCTCCAAGGGGAAAGGCTACGGGTAGGCGACGGAACGTCGGGAATGGGGTGCCTGAAAGGCGGGGTGGGGTCAGAACAAAATATATGAAACTCAACAAAAAAATCCTTTTGATTATTTCTTTCCTCTTGGCCATCACATCATGCCAAGAGCAATGGCCTTATTACCATGAGTACCACTCGGTGGACTCCAACGATTGGTTCACCAACGACAAGGTCCAACTGCATGTGCCTGCACTTCCACACGACACTACGTTGAACTTGTCGTTATGCCTGCGCAACACACAAACATACACCTACCAGTACCTCAATCTCTGCATGAGCATCAAGGACGACACCACACACCAGTCGTTGAAAACACTGACGTTCAAGGTGCCTGTCTATGACGACAATGGACTGGCCATCGGTAAGGGTTTCCCATACTTGGAAGCCGAATATGAAATACAAGGAGAAAAACTGAAACTGAAGAAAGGCCACACCTACACCGTCAGCATCTGGCACAACATGCACAAACCTTCCATCAACGGCATCACCGACATCGGCATCAAGCTTTATTGAGTGATTACTGGATGATTGAGGATGCACACTAAAAAACTTACGAACCATTTTAAGGGTACGCAGGCTTCCAGCCTGCGACGCGGCCAGAGGACGCGCAATTCATCATCGCAGGCAAGATGCCTGCGAACCCCGCGTCCGCATGGCAGCATGCTTCAGCATGCCAATTCGCAATTGTAGGAGGTGCGGCATTCCTGCCGCACAATAGATTT
>CAMOWU010000182.1 GCA_946628545.1 uncultured Bacteroides sp.
CACGAAAGGCTCGAATGATAGGAGGTGCGGCATTCCTGCCGCACAATAGCGAATGTTATCCATTCGGCATATTCGGGCGATTAGTGTTCGACATTTGATTTTCCCATGAACTGGCGAACCCATCAATAGGAGCCATAGATGATGAAAAAATTAGTGTTCGGCAGGAATGCCGAACCTCCTATTGTAAAGCAACGTCTTTCGTATAGTGCTTTTATGTGGGTGATGGGCGACCCTTTCAGGGTCCTGGGTAGCTGCGGTTATTGAGAGGGGAACTAAGACATGGTAGTGTGCGGCAGGAATGCCGCACCTCCTATACTCCCAGACTCCTCAGTCAATCAGTAAATTACAAGTTCGAATATTATTCTATAGGAATACGACGTGTCGTTTCCGTTATGATTCGGACGCGACACGTCGCGTCCCTACATGTTGGGGAGGGAAGAAAAAACTCCAGACCCGAGGTGGGGCTGGAGTTTTTTCGGATATAATAGGGAAAGATGATTATTTCAGCATCTTCACGGTCTTTTGCTTGCCGTTTTCGGAGGTGAGACGGAGGATGTAGGCACCCTTGCTCAGACCCGTCTTGGCGAAGCTGCTCTTGAGCGATCCCATGGGGCAGTAGAACTCACAAACGGCTACGCCATTGAGCGATACTACCTCCACTTTCACGTTCTCGCTGTCGCTGATGATCGACTCGATGCCGCTTACCACATCTACGCCTGCCACCTTGACGATACCGTTGGCGATGTCGCTGGTGTCCCAAGTGATGGTGTAGATGCTGTCGCTGGTCTCGTGGGTCTCAGGAAGGATCACGGTAGGATTGCCGGTGAAGGTCTTCACGTCGGCCCACAGACGCAACTCGTCGCCCACGACGGGTTCGTAGCTGCGGTAGAGTGTGGCGTTGATGGTACCGTTCATCGTCAGTTTGTTGATGTTCTTGATACCCGTTCCGCTCAGGGTTGACTCACTGGTGTTGGCCTTGCGCAGCACCACCTCGAGTGTGGATTTGTTGTTGAAGGTCACGTTCTTGCCGTTGAAGTCGAATGAACCGGTGAAGGCAGAAGCCGATGAACCCGGATGCACCGTACCATTGACGATGAATGAGCTGTTGGTCATGGCAGCACCGGTGTTGTTGATACCCATCAGCGTTCCGTTGGCATCCACAGTGAACGCGCCTGTTCCGAAGGTACCGCCGGAGCTGCAGAGCAGCACACCGTCGTTGACGTTGACAGCGCCCGTGGTCGTCCAGTTGCCAGTGACGGTCATCTTGCCACTTCCCATCTTTGTGAAGCGGTCGCCGCCTACGACTGTGCCCTCGAACTTGAAGTCCTCGTCGTTGCCCACCTGCCAGGTGTTGGAGCCAGAAGAACCGTTGTTGCTGAAGGTGCAGAAGCCTCCCAGCTCACCTTTGCCTGTGACTGCGCCCACGCGGAGCGTCTTGCCAGAGTTCTGTACGATGATACCCTCGGGGATGTCGAGTGTCCACTTGGTGCCGCCTGAACTGGTGTCGAAGGTGAATCGTCCGTCGGCCGTGTAGGTGGCTCCAGGAATGAGTGTGCCCTCGAAAGCGCTGAGGTTGATGCGGATAGGAGTACGGGTGGCATAGTAGTTGGAACCCTTCTCGGTGGCGCAATAAACGGTCAGTTTACCTGCGCCTGTGATTTTGTTGCTGTAGTTGCAGCGGTTGCCAGTGGTCCAAGCGCCCGATTTCTTCTCGGGAATGTTGATTTCGTTGCTGGTGCTCACGTTATCGACGAGGTTACCACCACTCAGTTCTACCACCTTGGCAGCGTTGCCGTTGCCGTTCTGCAATGTACCTGCGGCTACGACCAATCTGTTGAGGCCGCTGCCTGCAGCAGAGGTCTTCAGCCATCCAGAGCCACGCTTGGTGAGTATAGTGCCGTAGAAGGCCTTCTGCTGGACGAAGTCGGCTGAGTTGTTGATCACACCACCTTCTTCGCCGATGAATTTGATTGGCGAACCGTTCTTCACGGCAGCCGTGCTTTGCAGCACCGCTCCGTTCTCCATGGTGAAGAGGTTGGTGTTGTTGGTGGCAGCACCGAGGTTTCCTGTTGGGTCCACATCGTTGGCCAGTGCGCTGACGATGGTGGTGCCGCCCTTGAGGAAGTTGCCGCCTGTGTAGGAGTTGAGTGTCTTGATGGTGAGAGAGCCTGTTCCCTCCTTGGTGAGCGATCCAGAAACGATGGATCCGTTGCCCTGGAAGGTGTAGGCCTTGGAGCTGTTGACGTTGATGGATTCCGCCTGGATGTTCTCGTTGATGCTGACGCTGAATTTCTGTGCGTCGTCGTTGAACTCTACTGCGTCGCCATAGACGAAAGTCTCGGGAGTGGCCTCGTCGTCGTCAGAGAGGATGAAGTTGGCTGTGTTGGCGAAGTCCCAGATGCTGTTGTTGCTTCCTGTCCACACGATGGTTGAAGGACCGCGGACATCTCCGATGGAGATGATGACCTTTCCGTCCTCGTACTTGATGCCGGTCTTGAAGTCGCTCACGCCCTCAATCTTGATGTTGGTCACCGAACCAGAGAGGGAATCCACCTCAGCGATGACGTATTCACCGGCGGCGAGGTCGATGCCGTTGATCTCGATGACGGGCTGCACATACTCAGGTCCGTACTTGGTCCAGGCGTCGCCAGTCTTCTTTTCCACTCTCAGGGTCTTGGCTTTGATCAGGTCGCCGTCGATGCTGCTGCCGTAGAGGTCGAGCACGAGGCGAGATCCGAATCCGAGGAAGAGTGTGGAATCGACGGTGATGGTGCCTTTGCTGTTTTCGCCTCCAGGACGGATGATGGAACCGTAGGTGGCCTTGATGCTCTTGAACTCACCTCCGTTGGAGTTGAGCTGAGTGAAGTGGTTCATCCAGACGGGTGACTTCTTCATTGTTCCGTCGAAGTTGACGATACCGCCCCAGATGTTGGTCTCGCCTGTGTAGGTCATATCCACCTTGGGCAGGTTGAGTGTTCCGTCGCCCTGCTTGATGAGACGTGCGCTGCCGCCGATGGCACCGCCAGTGACGTTGCAGGTGTAGTAGTCGTAGGTGATCTTGGGATTCTGTGCTGTAGCCTCGCTGGCAGCGGATCCCTGCACCCATGAGCCCACGTTGAAGGTCACGATATATGGCTCAACGCCGTTCTCGATGCTCACGTTGGTGTTGCCCGTCTCGCAGACGATGACGTGTTTGTCGTTGAGTGCCTTGCCGATGGTGCCACCGTTGGCTACCTCAGTGCGGCCTGTCATGATGAGTGGTGGTGGAGCCACGGTGATGCCCTCCATCTCGCCCAGGAAGTAGCTGGGGTGGGGTGGTTGGTTGTAGCCGCACATCTGCCAAACCATGGCGTTGCGGTACTGATGGTCGTGCCACAGCGTGTAATTGCGCCAACGTGTTGGCGTTGGGGTGGAGTAGATGCGGATGTTGTTGGCTGCTGTGCGCATGATGATTTCCTCGCGCCAGTCGCCGAAGATGTCGCCTTGGTAGCAGGGTGTGCCCTTGGTGTCGTTGTTGGTCATTGATCCCTCGCAGGTGTAGATGGGGCTCCAGCTGCCGTACTTGGCCACGCATCCCTCGGTGTTCTTGCCGTTGAGGTAGTTGAAGGTCTCAGAGCAGAGGTCACCGTCCCAGAAGATGCGGAAGTTGGTGTTCACGCCTGTGGCGTCGAGTCCTGGCACGGCGTTGTTGGTGACGAGGCTGATGGCTCCCTCGCGTGCAGAGCAAGCCATGCCGCCGGGGAAGTTGTTGCAGAAGTTGCCGGCCATGGCGCGTCCGTCGTCGTTTCCGGCCTCATGACGGTGGTAGATCTTGCTGGTTGTGGCATCACGGTAGTTGTTGCCGGGGTTGTCCTCCAGACAGGTGTAGATTTCCAGTCCGTGGATGTAGGGGTTGAAGTCGCCATGGTGCTGTGCGTCGCCGTGTCCCAGACCGGTGGTGGAGAGTCCCTTGCCGTTGTCGTCGATGACCATCGAACCGAAGCAGATCTCGTCGCGTCCGTCCATATCCACGTCCGCGATACCGAAGTTGTGGAATCCCTGTCCTTTCCACGGGCCCCAGGTATTGTTGTACCACTTCCATCTCACCTTGAGTTCGTGGGATGCTGGGTCCACGTCGTAGGCAATCATCTTGTGTCGGGTGTAGATACCGCGGGCGAGGAAGATGCTGGGCTTGCGTCCGTCGAGATAAGGAGCCCCGAAGAAGTGCTTGGTGCTTCGGTGTCCGTATCCGTCGCCCCATGCCGCGTTGAGGTCGGTTTCTCCGGGTTCAAGTCGTGCCAGAGGGTAGGTGATGCACTGGTAGGGCTTTCCTGTCTCTCCGTTGAGATAGACGAGGTATTCCGCTCCGTCGTGCATGAACCAGTTGGTGCCACCACCTGTGGCTCCACGGTAGTTCTTCGATTTGTCGCCCACGGTATAGACCGTTCCGTCGGCCATGTGGATGGTGGTTCCGTCGGCTGCGCGCATCACGGCTTCAGCCTTTCCGTCGCCGTCCCAGTCGTAGGCCACGATGTTCTGCTCGTTGTTCTGGAAGTCGCCCATGTTGGGACCGCAGTTCACCCACCAGAGTACTGTGCCGTCGAGTTTGAGGCACTCGAAGAGTGTGTATTCGCCGTTGTATCCGTTGCGTGGATAACTGTTGCTGGCTTCGCTCCAGTTGTCGTATTTGAGCAGGATTTCCAGTTCGCCGTCGCCATCGACATCGGCGCAGCAAGCGTCGTTAGGCACATAGATGCTCTTGAGCGACGGGTCGTGCTTGGGCACAATCTCCATGTAGCTCTTTGCCCAGACGGTGGCAGCCTTGCTCTGAGGCTGCTCTACTCCGCGGACCACAGCTGTCACCGTGTATTTGTTGCTGGTGGTGCCGGATGCGTCGCGGTAGTTGGAGACATCGAGTGGTGTGTCGGTGATTTTCACTCCGTCGCGATAGACGTTGTACTTCACGTCGTAGTATTCCTCGCCAAGAATGCGCCACGACAGGAACACGCCGTTCGACACTTTCTGGGCGATGAGTCCACGGTCGAGCTGATCGACGGGTCGCTGTGCGAATGTCAGTGCCGGTGTCGTGAGCATTGCGAGAGAGAGGAATAACGCCCTTGAGGTCTGTCCTCTGAGAACTGACCTGAAGGATGATGAAGAGTTTTTCTTTCTCATAAGTGGTTATAAATGTTAAATTGTTAGTTTAGTTACTGAGGGGAATCAGCCCAGGGCTGGACTTTTGTTGTGCGGCAGGAATGCCGCACCTCCTATTCGCCAACTGGTTGTTGTTGTGCGGCAGGAATGCCGCACCTCCTATTCGCCAGCTGGTTGTTGTTGTGCGGCAGGAATGCCGCACCTCCTA
>CAMOWU010000183.1 GCA_946628545.1 uncultured Bacteroides sp.
CCGAATACTTCGTTCTCCACCTTTCCAATGACTCCACCGAATCATTGACCATTGAACATTGAACATTGAACATTGGCTTCGCCTAAAATGCTCACGCTCGGCATAGCTCAAGCAAGCTTGGCTCTGCCCTCGCTTAATCGCATTTTTGACCATTGAGGGAGCGCTGTGCCCGGGCTTTCATGGGCGGTGTAATCGGTTGAGTGCTTGGCCGTACTACGGCCAAGAATAGTTTCTTCAATGATAAAGCTTTATCGCTCTTGCCCCCTCAATACCCCTTTCCCCAATCGTCATCCGTTGAGGTCGGGTGCCCGCCGGTTTTGCCGGCGGGGTAGTCCTCACCCCCTGATATACTTCAGCGCCAGATGCAGCAATGGAAACGACAGCTCGGTGCGCATCTGCGCCTTGATGTCCGAAGCAGATAGATAGTCGGGATGTTCACGAAGCACTCGTTTCACGTCCTCCAACTGCTCGATGCTCATCAAGTCGTAGATCGACATCAATCCGTTGATCACATAGTCCTGGAGGTGTTGCACGATGGTAGCCTCCACCAAACCTCTTTCCTGTGCCACCTGCGCCACAGAATGGTATTGCTTGAACAACTTGAAACTCATCTCAGCCGACTTTTCCTTCGTCAGTCGTTCTTTCTTGGGCTTGCTGGGGTCGGTCGATGAACTCCTGGAGCGTTTTCTGCTCCGACTGCTTCCACCATTTTGCTTCTCCTCAACCCTCAACTGACTCTGCGCCTTGAAGTCAAGATACGACTTGATGTCGAATCCATTCTCAGCCACCAACTCCAATGTCAGCAGTGTCGATTCATAGCCCTGGCGAAGCAGGAAAAGGTTGTCGGTGAAGCGTTTGTTGATCACTTTGTCGCCAATCTGGATGTTCGATTTCTCCAGTAGGTCGTGAAGCAGGTCGTGGAGGGTTTGGCGGAAATAGTCGCAGCCTTTCTTCACCCGTTCCTGAAGCTGTGTGTTGTCGGTGTAGATATGGTCGATCTGTTGCTGGAATTTGCCAGCCACCGCACTGACCTTGGTTTTGAAGTCGTCGCGGCTCTGCTTGTAGGCTTCGAGCAGTGCGGGTTGCTGCCTGTAGAGATGTTCGTCGATGATGCGAGTCAGGTAGTTGAGCGTCATCTCCATCTGGCTGAAGTCGAAAAGCTGGCGAAGCAACTCGCGGTAGTAGGCGCGTTCCAGCTCTGGCAACTTCTCTTCAGCCTCACCTTTCCTTTGTGCGGCTTCGTCAAGATATTGGTTGATGGTGTCGTCGGGAATGATGGCGCGCTGGTGGATGGGCGAGACCATGACCAATCCCTCCAGACTTCGGCAGCGGCTCAGTGCCACATACACTTGTCCGTGGGCAAAAGAGGCGTCGGCGTCGATCACGGCCTTGTCGAAAGTCAGTCCCTGGCTCTTGTGGATGGTGATGGCCCAGGCCAGGCGAAGAGGAATCTGCATGAAGGTCCCTTTCACCTCTTCCTTGATTTGCTTCGTCTCGTCGTCAATCTTGTATTGGGTGTTGTCCCATTTCTCCTTGCCCACACGAATGGTCGTGCCGTCTTCGCAACGCACCACCACGGTCTCTTCCGCGGGGTTGATGCCCGTCACTCTGCCTATCTTGCCGTTGAAGTAGAGTTGTTCGCCGCTGCTGTCGTTTTTCACGAACATCACCTGAGCGCCCACTTTCAGGGTCAGAGCTGCCTCGGCGGGATAGATGGTCTCAGGGAAGTCGCCATCGATGGCGGCGCGGAAGGTGATGCTCTGGCTCGTGATGGCTGCAAGCATCTGGTCGTTGTGTCGTTGGGCTTTCCATTTATGTGTCGTCAGCTGGATGTAGCCGGGGTGGCTCGCCGAGTCAAATCCCGGGATGTAGCGCTGGTTGATGGCGTTGATGGTTTCGGCTGTGGCATGTCCGTTGCGTATGTCGTTGAGCAGTCGGATGAACTCCTCGTTTTCCTGTCGATAGACTTTCTGTAGCTCGATGCTGACATACTGGATCTGCTGCAAGGCATGCGAGGAGAAGAAATAGGGAGTGGAGTAGTAGTCCTTGATCTGGTCCCATTCATCGTCCTTTGCCACTGGGGCTAATTGTTGCAGGTCGCCAATCATCAGCAACTGCACACCGCCGAAGGGCTTCGAGCGGTCGCGGTATTGGCGCAGGCGGTTGTCGATGGCATCGAGCAGGTCGGCGCGCACCATACTGATCTCGTCGATAATCAGCAGGTCCAGCCCCCGGATGATGTTCTGCTTCTCTTTGCTGAAAGTGTAGTAACCCCCTTTCTGCTTGTCGAGCGAACCGGGAGGTATGACGCCTGGCGAGAGCTGGAAGAAGGAGTGGATGGTCACACCACTGGCATTGATGGCAGCCACACCTGTAGGGGCGACGATAATCATGCGTTTGGGCGTGCGTTCGCGCAGCGTCTTCAGAAAGGTGGTCTTGCCGGTGCCTGCCTTGCCGGTCAGGAATACACTGGTATTAGTGCGGGAAACATAATCCCAAGCTAAATGCAATTCTTTATTCATAACTCTAAATTTTAAACTCCCCTCAATAACCCATTGACCATTGACCATTGATCATTGACCATTAATCATTGACCATTGGCTTCGCCTAAAATGCTCACGCTCGGCATAGCTCAAGCAAGCTTGGCTCTGCCCTCGCTTAATCGCATTTTTGACCATTAATCATTGACCATTGAACATTGACCATTGACCATTAATCATTGACCATTGACCATTGACCATCGAGGGAGCCCTGTGCCCGCCCTTTCAAGGGCGGGGTTCCTCAATAACCCATAACCATTAAAAAACATACCCCCTTCACCTCCTTCCGTACAGCCTTTCGATGAGGTCGGGGCGGTTCAGTCGTCGCAGTGCGGCGATGATGTGCTTTCGTTCCTCTGCCTTGTACCAGAAGAAGAACAGCCGTTGCTCCAGTTTGTCGCGTTGTGTTCGGGCAGAGAAGACTGGCTCAAGGGTGTAAGGGTCGAACCCAGTGTACCACGTCTCGGTGCTGACGGTCATGGGGGTGGGGGTGAAGTCCTGCACCTGTTCCAACTGGAAGTTCAGGTCCTTGGTGATGGCGGCGAGTTCGGCCATGTCCTCGGCTGTGCAACCTGGATGGCTGCTGATGAAGTAGGGGATGATTTGCTGGTTGAGCCGCTGCTGGGCGTTGATGCGCTCGAAGATGCGCTTGAAGTCGTAGAACAGACGGAAAGAGGGTTTGCGCATGAGTTGCAGCACACGGTCGGAAGTGTGTTCAGGTGCTACCTTCAGGCGTCCGCTCACGTGGCGGCTGATGAGTTCGCGGGTGTATTCCTCGTTGGCGTGGTTCACACGCTCATCTTTCGACTTATGGAGCAAGAGGTCGTAGCGCACTCCGCTGCCGATGAAGCTTTTCTTCACGCCAGGCAAAGCATCCACTGCGCGGTAAATCTCGGTCAGGGCGCTATGGTCGGTGTTGAGGTTGGGGCATATTTGGGGATGGATGCACGAGGGGCGTTTGCAAGCGCTGCACGCCTTGGGGTTCTTGCCTCGCATGCCATACATGTTGGCGCTGGGGCCGCCAAGGTCGCTGATGTAGCCCTTGAAGTCGGGCATCTCCGTCACCTGACGCACTTCCTTCAGGATACTCTCCTTGCTGCGGCTGACGATGAACTTGCCCTGATGGGCGGAGATGGTGCAGAAGGCACAGCCACCGAAGCATCCGCGATGGATGTTGACGGAGAATTTGATCATCTCGTAGGCGGGAATCCGTTTGCCACGGTATTTGGGGTGGGGCAATCGGGTGTAGGGCAGGTCGAAGACCTCGTCGAGTTCCGACTGGGTCATGGGAGGGTAGGGGGGATTGACCACGGCGTACTTCCCCTCCACTTCCTGGATGAGACGCTGGGCATGCAGTTTGTTCGACTCTTCTTCGATATGCCGGAAATTCTCGGCCTGGTGCCTCTTGTTGGCGAGGCAGTCTGCATGGGAGTGAAGCACGATGTCGTCTTTGCGGATGCCGCCGGGAATGTCTCCCCGGCTGAGTAGCATCACGGTCTGTGGCTGGGGATGACGGATCATCAGCGACTGGAACAAGTCGGTGGTGATGTCGCAGTCTTGCTCGTTGAGCAGGGCCGCCAGCGAGGTGATGGGTTGCTCGCCCATGCCGTAGATGATCATGTCGGCATGGCTGTCGCAGAGGATGCAGCGGTGAAGGCGGTCGTCCCAGTAGTCGTAGTGGGTCAGGCGACGCATGGAGGCCTCTATGCCTCCCAGCACCACTGGCACGTCGGGATAGAGTTCCTTGAGGATATGGCTATAGACGATGGTGGGGTAGTCGGGCCGGAGGTCGTGACGTCCGTCGGGCGAATAAGCGTCCTCGCTGCGCAGACGACGGTTGGCGGTGTATTTGTTCACCATCGAATCCATGCAGCCTGGTGCGATGCCGAAGAAAAGACGTGGACGACCCAACTTCTTGAAGTCGCGCCAGTCGCCGTGCCAGTCGGGTTGTGGTACGATGGCTACACGCAGTCCCATCGACTCGATCACACGGCCTATCACGGCGGCACCGAAGGAGGGATGATCTACATAGGCATCGCCACTGAAGAGGATGACATCCAGACCGTCCCATCCTCGCTGCTCCACCTCTTTCTTGGTGGTCGGGAGGAAATCAGTCGTTTTGTACGCCCTCATCATTGTTCTCTTCCTTGTTGCGGGTCCAGTCGAGGTAGAGCATCACCAGTTCCTTCAGTCCGTAGGCTTTCATGTTGTCGTTATAGACCACGTTGAAGCAGAGGTCCAGCAGGTCCTTGCAGTCTTCGTTGGAGAAGATGAACGAACGGATGTTGCTCCGTAGTTTGTCGAGTGTGTTGTCGTCGATGATGCCGGTGCTCTCCACCAAGTCGTTGAGGAGGCTGTACTTATCGATGGTCTGCAGGTGATACTCGCTCACTTCTATGCTGCGGGTCCCTGATTTGTTGGCTTGAATCTTATACATAGTTTATTGTTTTTTATGGGAATGGATGGGAGTTGATGGGTCAGCCTAATGATGATCGACAAAGTAGAGGGTGATATCGTAGATACACTCTGATTTCTGGAAGGCTATCAATCTTTTATAATCGCCTTTCGGAGCAAGAAAAGCATTGTCGTTTGATGTGGGCATAAGAATGAATGAAGCGATGGCATAATGGATTATGAGTCTCCTTTTTGCAAAGATAACCTATTTTGATTGATTATCGACTATCTCACATTGCTTTTTCGCTAAAAAATTGTAATTTTGCAAAATATTTCAGAGTTTACAGATGACTCCGAATACTCGGAACTTTCCGACATGTAGGGA
>CAMOWU010000184.1 GCA_946628545.1 uncultured Bacteroides sp.
GTGTCTGTGTGAGCACATCGCCGGCTCCGTTGTCGCCACCGTGCTTGTAGCGTTCAGCCACGGGGTGGTTCATGCCTTCGAAAGTGCCTGTCTGTCCAGCCCATGATGTCGGTGCGTAGTTGGCGATGTCGTCGCCCACCGAGTAGGGTTTCGTCACTTTGGCTTCTCCCTGCGGTGTGTCCTGTCCATTGAGCGAGAATCGTTTGCAGAAATTCCATATCTCGTACATGTAGGCTCCAGTAGGCCAGTGCCCTCCACTGTTGGCAGAGAACAGTTCCACTTCACCGCCTCTTGGTCCACCGCTCCAGACCTCCTTGTCGCCGTCAACCCACCAGAAATCGGCTTCGTTGGGCTTGACTCCTGTGGTTTTCGTGTAGTTGGCGTTTTGGTTGAGAATGGTGGCGAAGTTGGTGACATAATCTCTGATGGAGTAATCGTATTTTCCCTCGCACGAATTGTAGGGAAACACCTCATCACCGTAGGCATGGCAGTGAATCAAGTTGACAGGTCTGTCACGTTGTGCCCAGGGCTGGTTGTAGAACAAGATACCGCTGCACGGCGCAAAAGCGGCGAATTTCTTGCCGATTTCGCTTCTTATGCCATGGTAAATCAGCATGGAACCCATAGAGAACCCCGACCAATAGAGGCGATTACGGTTGATTTGGTACATTTCGTCCATCTTGTTGATGACTGCGTCAATGAAGTCCAGATCACCATTTCCTCCAGTGTCCCACATGCTGCCATTGCTTGCCAGGTAGGCAATGATGAATCTTTCCGTGTCAATGAGTTGATACAGACGGTCTCCTTCGTATTGATATGTGGGGTCTTGTCCCATGCCATGAGTGACAATCATCAGTGGCAGTCCAGATGTCACTCCGTCGGGTGTGAAGACAATCATGTTTCTTTGCACTCCGTTGACATAGATACTCATGTTGGTTTTGGTATAAGCATGGATATGCAGGCAGTTCAGCAGCAGAATCAGCATAAAGGCCATTCTGATGGCTGGTTTTAAAATCTGTTTATTGTTCATAGTCCCAAACTTTAATCGATACTATTTATACAGCACTTTCTTTCCGTTGACGATGTAGATGCCCTTTGCAGGAGCAGTCACCTTGCGTCCGGTGAGGTCGTAGATTTCCGTCGCCTTCGCTTGATGGTTGTTTTTCAAAGCATCAATGCCGGAGATGATATCGTCGAAAGAGAACGTGATGAGATTGGCGTCACTTGACGTGTCGTATGGCAGATATGCCCTGAAGGCAGGTATGGATTTCACGCTTCCTCCAGCC
Source organism: uncultured Bacteroides sp. (assembly GCA_946628545.1). Classification (GTDB taxonomy): domain Bacteria; phylum Bacteroidota; class Bacteroidia; order Bacteroidales; family Bacteroidaceae; genus RUG11857. The sequence goes on from CAMOWU010000184.1 coordinate 1,287, forward strand.
TTCTTGAATCCCGTGTATTCCTTGACGCCACGGCTCAGCACGTAGATTGACTTGCCCTCTAACTCTTCCAGTGTGGTGATCGATGTGTTCTCCAGCACGCCGTGGAGCATGCTCTTGCACTGCTCTGTAGATGACGTAGCGGAAAGGGGCAACGTGTATTTGCCGGCGTTGGCGAAGATGATCACGCCCGTCTTTGCGGGAATGATATCATGCACTTCTCTGAGTATGGCAGTGCCTTCGACCACGTCATTCACTGTTGCCGCCACGAAGAAGTCTGCATCGGGCAGGGTAGTGTTGTAAGGCAGGTAGAGCGTTGCCACTCCAGCCTCAGAGACGGTCATCTCGTACGAGATGTTGTCATCGGAAACGTACTTGATGCTGGTGACATTGGCGAGGTACCAGTTGCCCGATTCCTGCTGGTTGCGTATGCCGTACTTCAGTGTTCCGTCGTTGACGGTGGCGTAGAGTGTGACGGGGGTGAGCGCAGTCACCCAGTTGCGGTCCACCACCTCGAGGTTCTCCTGTGTGCCGTTGGCGAACGCTACCGAGAGTCCGTCGCCCGTCGGGCAGTCGAATCCACGTCCGGATGTGAAGGTGGCAGCCACCTCAAGTGTTACGGCATAGACGCCGTTTTTCAGTCCGGTGAGTGTCTGCGTGAGCACATCGCCAGCCCCGTTGTCGCCACCGTGCTTGTAGCGTTCTGCCACGGGGTGGTCCATACCTTCGAAAGTGCCTGTTTGTCCTACCCATGATGTCGGTGCGTAGTTGACGATGTCGTCGCCCACTGTGTAGTAGCCTATCTGTTCAGTCTCTTCGTATTTGATATTGGTCTCAAACCAGTCGAAATCCGCATATCCTGTGTGGCCGGATTCTGTGGCATAGCAGAACAAGCCGAATCGCGCGCCTACGAAGATGGAGAGATTGAATCCGAGTCGTGTTTGGCCACCGATGTTGGTGTAATTCTTATTGTCTGTGGAATAGGAGAATTGTGTCAGACTGCTGCCGTAAGTGACTGCAGCCCTCAGATACACTATGTCGCTGGATATATCCACCGTCTGCTCTGTCGGAGTGAAATTGCTGTTGGTGCTGAGTTGGTCTTGCCTCCAAACGAGTCGTAGTTGTCCGTTCTTCCTCTCCACCGCCAGGAAAGCGTATGGATCTTGCAGGATGCAGATGCCTGCTCTGTCGCCTTCCTGCAAGTTGCTTGCGTCGATACATACGCTGCCAGTAGAAGGTTTGTTGGGCTCGTTGTGGAAGGCGAAGATTCGTTGTGTGAGCATGTTGCGTGCTTGTGTCAGACGGTCGGCTACCCCAGAGGTCTTCAGCCGCAGCCATCCTGGTCGTTCGTTCAGCGACCATGCGTTGTTGTCGGGGTTGTGGTTCCATTCCCACTGCATGCCGATGCTGGATGAGCTGAATTGGTCGGTTGTGGGCATGGGTTGTGCATCCATGGGCAGGGAAGTCTTTGGGGCGTTGTACGTCGTGTATGGTATGCCGTTGTCTCCGACCACGGGCCAGTCGTTGACCCATGTCACAGGTTGCATGTTGGGCATACGTCCCAAGCATCCCAGATCCTGTTGCATGATGGTCCACCACTCTCCTGTGGGTGTGTCGAAGAGAGCGCCTTGGTGGATGGTGTTTGGTGCGTTGTTGATGTATTTCTCCACAAGCATTTTCTCCTCGTAGGGTCCGAAGATGTTTTGAGAACGGAACACCGCCTGACCGGAAGGCCATCCGCCATAGGTGGCGTAGATATAGTAGTAGTTGCCTATTTTATACAGGTGGCATCCCTCCAGTCCCGACTTATCGCTGACGACATTCACCTCGCGGATGTAGTTGAAATTCTCGTCGAGTTCACACATCTGTATGTTTCCGATTCCACATGCCACATAGACCTTTCCGTTGTCGAAAAGCATTCCTGGGTCGTAGTATCCCCTTGATAGTTTTCTCATCTGCCACTCTCCCTCAGGGTCGGTGGCGGTGAGCAACCATCCTCCGGCGTCATTTCCGTTGATGAGGATGTAGAATTTCCCGTTGTGGTATTTCATCGAGCAAGCCCACATGCCTGCTGCGTAGGCGTTTTGTCCGTTCAGCAAGTTGTATCGGTCAGTGTTGGCCAGTTGTTTGAGCGGATGTGCGCAGTATTCCCAATTCACCAAGTCTGTGGATTTCACAATGGTTGCCCCTGGGAAATGGTGCATGGTGGTGCTGACCATATAATAGGTGTCGCCCACGCGGATCACGTCGGGATCGGGAAAATCGGCGAAGATGACGGGGTTCTGATAGGTTGTGGCTATCGATTGGTTCTTGATGAATTTCCAAGAGTCGAAATCGAATATGGATTGTCCGTTACCAAGGAAAGTGAAGAAGAGGTCGTTGGTTCCAGTGATTGTTGATGTCAGGTCGCAAGTCACTTCTGCCCATTCTCCTCCTGTTGACGATATCGTCACTTTACCCTTGATTTCACCTGTCTTGCTGCCAGTGCGGATGATCAAGGTTCCCGTCTGTGAACTGCGTACCCTTGCTGTGAAAGACTTGGCTCCTGTGCTGCCGAAGTCAACGTTTCGCACTTTGATGTAGTCGCCATTGCTGATGTTGGTCACGTAGCATCCATTGTGGTCGCCTTCACAGCGTACTCCCTCGCACTGGTTGATGGTCTCTGCCTGCTGGTTGTCGAAAGGGTTCAAAGTCTGAATAGGATCCACACCTTTGGATGTGAATGGAATCCAAGGGATGCTTCCGTCGGCATTGGGTGTGAACTCTTCCACACAGGTGGATCGTTTGAATCCTCCGCCTCCAGGCAGTTTACCGTTGTGGTAGAACATGTAGTGGTGCCCTTTGAACTCCACGCTTCCGCCATGGATGGTGAAGCTGTTGTCGGCTTGTCCCATGATCTTGCCTTGGTAGGTCCAGGGTCCATTGATGTTGTCGGCAGTGGAATAAGCCATGTGCTCAGGCACTCCTCCTGCAGCGTACTCCAGGTAGTACTTGCCTCCACGTTTGTAGATCCAGGATGCCTCCTCGAAGTTGGTCTTCGGGTTGCCGTTTTCGTCATATCCTTTGTATGGGCCGAAAGCGCTCTCACTCTTGGTCAGGACCTCATGTTCCCCTCCATTGATGCTTATCATGTTGCTGTTCAGGCGTGCGTACCACAGCATGTTGTTGCCATAGAAGAGGTAGGCTTGTCCGTCGTCGTCGATGAACACAGACGGGTCGATTTTGAACCATCCCTGTACCAGTGGTCGTCGGATGGGGTCGCGGTAAGGGCCTTCGGGTGAGTCAGCCACAGCCACTCCGATGCCAGGGTAGGCTTGTCCCTTGATGGTGGCAGTGACATACCAGTACCATTTGCCGTTGCGCTCAATGCACTGGCTTGCCCAGCAGTCGTTGTCTTGCTTGGCCCAGGCTGAAAAGGTGCTCGATGAGATAGGTGTGCCTCTGTAGGTCCAGTTCACCATGTCTTCAGTGCTGTAGAGCAACCAGTCCTTCATGGTGAAATAACCGTTTTCGGTCTGGTCTTCATCGTGATCGACGAAGAGATATAAAGTCTCACCATGCACGTAAGGTGCTGGGTCGGGAGTGTAGCGGTCAAAAATCACTGGGTTCTGCGCTCCTGCACCCATTGCCATTGCCAGCATGGCTAAGGAAATCAGTGTTCTTCTCATGATTTGGATGTGTTTTTATTTGAATAGGATTTTCTTTCCGTTGACGATGTAGATGCCCCTTGCAGGAGCAGTCACCTTGCGTCCGGTGAGGTCTAAGATCTCGTCAGCCTTCTCTTGGTTGACGATTTTCAGTGACTTGATGGCAGTGATGTCGTCGTTGTCGAAGTCGCCACCGAAAGAGAAAGAGTTGAAGGAGATGAAGTTGACTCCGTTGGAATCATCGTATGGGAGGTATGCCCTGTAGGCAGGTATGGACGTCACGCTGCCTCCAGCCTTCTTGAATCCAGTGTATTCCTTGATGCCGCGGCTCAGTACGTAGATTGACTTGCCCTCCAGTGCTT
>CAMOWU010000185.1 GCA_946628545.1 uncultured Bacteroides sp.
AAACTAAATGAACAAGTCTTGTGGGCTTTATCGAGTTGAAGAACTCCCCTCCCCTGCGAGGGGAGGGGCAGGGGTGGGGTCAACCGTTATCATCCGTCTATTTCAATCGATACAGCCGTATTCCCAAATGTGAGGGCTGTCCTTGTGAATAGTCGTAGAAAGTCTTGCTGTCGAGTATGACCTTCTTCTTGAGGCTGGACGCGTGCATGAGATGGAGTTTGCCGTCTTGCCAGACTGCTATGCCCACATGCGATGTGTCGAGCCCCGCCTTGGAAGTGATGATCGCCACGATATCCCCCGTCTCGATGAAGGGCAGTTCGGATTGCGGTCGTCCCAGATATGCCTTGGCAAGATAAGGGAAGACCTTTCCGTTGACAGCCTGTTCATCCTTGCGGATAGGCGCGATGAACTCAGGGTGCGCCGCCAGATGCTTGTAGAGTTTGGGATGGGTGGACATGTAGTTGATGCTGACCACCTGTTTGGCGAAAGGCACTCGGTCGCTTCGGTTGCCCTCTTTGATGGCACGTTCGATGACTGAATAGAGCAGTCCCATCTGCTCATTGTCCTCTCCCCACTGGGTGAAGTAGTGGAGTCGGGAGGGATATCCATTGATGTGTCCCTGGCGGTAGCGGATCTGCGTCAAGCGCCGGCAGAAAGCATCGAATGTGCGCTCCCCATGCTTGTGGCAGAGGGTGAGCGCAGTGACGTTCTCCACAAAAGTGGTGCAGTCGAGTTCACGTGTGTTGACGATGAGATGTTCCGAGGAACCCTTCTCCAGGGTATGCCCCACATAGGGACGCCCCAGGAAGAGGCGTCCGAAATAGAGCATGGGCGATTGTTTGCCCATCTTGCTTGGCGCTTCATGCAGTGCACTGACGATGAACAACGAGTCTTCGCGGGTGTAGTCCGTGCGCTGTGATGCCGCATAAGTAGATACCATCAGCAGGGCAGCCAACAACAGATGTCTCGTCATTGTCTTTTTCCACATGTTCATCTGTCGTTTACCAAAGGTTGCCCCAGTCGGCATCTTGCTTACTGTCGTGATTGCGCTGATTGCCTTCAGCTACGTTTGTTCCTTCACCTTCACCCTGTCCAATTTTGGTAGTGTCTTGAAGCAGCGGCGAACAGATGAGGTGTTCGATACGATGTTCGGGTGTTTTGTAAGTTTTCTTTTCCATTATATTTGATATTTATTTGTTTTTTGCAGTTTTATTTCCATCAAGGGTGTCTCTAAAAACTCCCCTCCCCTCGCAGGGGAGGGGCAGGGGTGGGGTTTCATTTTCCAAGGCTCATCTACTTGACGAGCACCTTCTTTCCGTTGATGATATACAATCCAGGCGCCAGTCCTTCAGCGTTGGCGTTGCGGCGTACAAGCTGTCCGCTGATGGTATAGACACCGCCAGCAACAGGGGCTTCACCGCTGACACCTTGGATGGCATTGGCATTCTCGTCGATGCTGATGCTCATGCGGTTGATGGTCCCACTGCCGTTGTAGCGGTAGATGGCACGGAAGGCATTGATGGTCAGGGATGCTCCTGCAGCCCAGAACTTGTTGTTGGCAATATAGAAGACATCGGGTGCATCGGTCATGGTGATGTTGTCGTAGTAGCCCTCAGCTGTCCAGCCATTGGCTTCAGTGCTTGCGGTAAGGTCTTGTGGGGTTGCCTCCACTGTCACTTCGGCCTCATGTATGCTGATGCCAGTGGCATCGCTATTGAGTTTCTTCACCAGCATGGGTGTGTTGGCTTCGATGGAGGCAGCGGCAGTGAACTCCAATTCACCTTCCTCATTGGCTGTGTCGCCCGTAGCGTTGGAGAGGAGGAAGAACTTGAGGTCGTCGTTGGCATTGACGGCGAACGGCAGGATCAGTGTACCGAAGGTATTGCCCATGGTGCGCTCGTAGGTAGCGTTGGTAGCGGTAAAGGATGCTCCAGTGATGTTCAATGGCTCCTTGTCTGTAAGTACAAGCTCAGCGCAGACACCGCCGGCCACGATATTGCTGGTAGGAGAGGCAATCTCTTTGGCGTTGTTGACACGGACCACCTGGTTCTTGTACTGCGGATAGAGCACAGCCCCTTCAGCCTCGTCGTACTTGCTGGCAGTCAGATCGACATCACTGTCTCCACGTTTCCAGAAGTAGTCTTGCTGGAGCATTGCCGCCTGAGCGGTGGCATTGTTGGTGGGCACAAAAGAGAGTTGGAAGTTCTTCACCTGATAGTATGCCTTGTCGCTTCGGATACCGATGGAGAACTGGTTTTGGGTCACCTGGAACTCCACGCTGTAGGTAGCGAAGTCGCTGCTGGTCACCTCGGGTGAGCGTCCGACGTGTTCGTTGTCGGGATTGCCATAGATGGCGATTGCTGACGAGCCGTCAGTGACATCAGTCTTGACCTCCGCCGTCAGTTTGTACTGTCCGTTAGGCATGTCGCTGAGCGACTGGTAGAGTTCGGCGAGTGAGATGGCGCCAGCCCAGGCGTTGAACACGCCATTAGCGACATAGCTGTCGTTCCATCCAGAATAAGTGCGCGAGAAGGTCCATCCTGCAGGATAGTTCACCTGTCCGCCACTGCCCTGGACAGCCATGGAAGAGGTGCCTCCAGTGAAGTCTGCATTGACAATCAAACTGTTGGCTTTTCCACCATTCTGTGCAATCAACACAGCATTGTTGAGGATATTGATGGCCGACTGTTTATCTTCGGCAGTGGCGAAGTTGCCCTCATTGCCCTCGTATTCCTCCCACTGTGCAACAGCGGCGGCGGCAGCACCAGATGCGTCGTCAGCCTGTGCGGCACGGGCGGCATCGAGTGCGATTTGGAACTGCGACACAGCTTGATATGTCAGTGTGATGTCGTCAACGAGAATCTGTGCTGGAGCATTGCCCGAACCAGATGTCACAAAACCAAACGACAGGTCGAAAGGCATGGGTGCATCGGTCACTTCAATGGTCTTGGTGACTGGTGTCCATGAACCGTCAGAGGATGCCAAGGAGGTCTGAGCGCCATCCAGACTGTAGTAGCAGAGATTGTCGGCGATGTTCTGTCCGTCGCTATTGATCCAATAAGTCAAGGTATAAGAACCGACGGGTAGCATCACCTCCTTCAAAGCCTGGAGCGTGACGGGCGAGGCATACCAGTTCTTGCGGATGTAGAGGTTGGTCGTGTGACCTTCCTCATCCGACTTGTTGCTCATATAGATGGTTGCGGAGCCATCCGACAGCCCGTCGTACTTCACCCTCCATCCACTGATGTTCTTCAAGTTCTCAAAAGCGCTGCCTACGAGGTTGTCGCCCAGAGCTTGGCTGAAGTCGAGGTTGTCGCCCAGGAATCCTGCCATGGAGAAATCTTCGGACTGGGTAGTGGCAAAGTCTGTGAAGACGGTGTTGAGGGCAGTGATTGCTTCTTCCACTGATGCATCGGTCTCGGTGTAAGTGTCAGCTTCGTATGCTGTTGTAGTCAGTCCGAGCGACTGGCAGCCTTGAAGCATGGACAGGTAGCTCCTGAAGAGTCGGATGGAGGCATCGGTGGCATTCAGTTGGTCGTTGAGCGCCTGAGCCACAGATGCGAACGATGAGTAGTCGCTGCCCTCGTCCATGGCTGCGGTCACGTCGTTGACCTTGGCGAGCAGGTCGGTCCACGCCTTCTGGCTCATCAACCGACGTCCGTAGTTGGTACCGTCGGCGATGAGTTGGTTGTAATCGACTTCAAATCGAGTGAGCGCCACTTCCAAGAGGTCGTAGGCGGCGGTGAAGTTGGCAGAGTATTGATCAGCCTCCGTATATAGTGCCTCGACAGCGGAAATCGCAGCCAACAGTTCATCCACATCGGTATAAGTCTGGTCGTAGGCGGCAACATCGTTCTGAAGCTGGGCATAAACATCGGATGGCAATTGGTCTTGATAACTCGTCACTTGGCTGAGCAGGGTCTGCAGAGCCTCTGCCACATCGCCACAGAAGTAGAGTTTGAAGTTGTCGAAGTGAATCCAGTTGGCCGTTCCCTCTGCAGTCTTACCTGCAGTAATGGTCAAGTCCTCGTTTTCGCCAAGCACATAGCCTACATTATAATCACCGTCGGCAGTCCAGTTGACACGCTTGCCGTTGAGGTCAAGGTAAGTGCCGTTGCCACCAAGATTGGCGGAGAGTTTGTAGTATCCTGCAGGCAGGTCGCTGATGGTCTGCGACATGCTGCGTGCAGACAATGCCCCACTTGTTGCAGCTTGCCATTTCTCTGCATAAAAGCCCCCCACCTTGAACGACTGCTCATTGCTTTGTGTGCCTAAAGCATCATTTCCCGAAAGAGTCCATCCCTTCATGTTGCGGTACTCGAAGCCTGGGTTGGTGATGTAGCCAGTCACATCGAAGGGAGAGTCCATGGTGGCAAGCTGGTCGTTGTCGATGAGTTCGAACATACCAGCGATACACCATGAGCGCATAGCAGTGAAAGTTCCGGTAAGACCGATCTCTATTTCTGTGCCGTCGGCGTCAATTGTGAAGTCAAGCGTGTTTCGGTACATCTTGGAGTCGAAAGCATTGGCTCCCTCTGCCTGATTGTTGGCGTATCCTCCAGCCGATATGCTTCCGAGTGTCTTGATGGCTATCTGATTACTGCCAGCATAGAGGAAAGCTTTAGAGGTGTTGGCATCGGTGTTGTATTGCTCTCCTTCGCGGTAGAATGAATAGTTCACCAGAGTGTAGTGACCTGCTGGAAGTGTGATGGTCTGCTTTAAGTAATACGGAGTGGTGTTTGCGTCGAAACCACCCCATCCGGCATACGCCTCTGTGGCATATCCTGTGGTGTTGTTGCCTTGTTGGGGAGCATTGAAGTTTTTCACCGTCCATCCAGCCGTTCCGTTGGCCAACGTGGCGTTGGTAATGTATTGCGCTGTGACATCTTTCTGTGCAAAACCTACCGTGGCGATCATCATGGCCACTGCGAAAACTATATATCTTCTCATCATGCTGTTCTTGTTTTGTGGGTTTTGTTAGAATTGGGTTTGCTTCACTTCCACAACGCCTACGCCGCGCTTCATGAGCACTACGAAGGCATTGTTGGTCTGGTTGGGATTACCATTGGCGGCTACGGTGTAGTCGTGCACTTGGTTGCTGGATGCCACTGTAT
>CAMOWU010000186.1 GCA_946628545.1 uncultured Bacteroides sp.
TCATATAGACAGCTGCGAAGACCTCCATGCCCGACACATCCTTGAACATGCGGCGGAGCAGATTCAGGTATTCGTCCATCACCTCAGGCTTGCTTCCAAACTCGCGACAGATAGCATCCCATTCGTCGATGATGAAAACAAAATGCTCGCCCGTCTCGATGCTGATGCGCTGGAGATAAGCCATCAAGTCGTCTTCCTCTCGGAGTGGAACTTGAGGATAGGCATCCTTGATGTCATTTTTCAGTTCATCTTGTATATGCCATATAATCCGTTCATTATTGAAACGGGTAATAAAGGAGGTGATGTCGAGATAGATGACTGGATATTTGTTGAGATGTTCTTCGAATGTGGGATTACTGGCAATCTTCAGGTCGGCGAAAAGCGAGCGCGAGTCGCAGGAATGGTCGTAATAGGCGGCCAGCATTTCAGCTGCCATGGACTTTCCGAATCGGCGGCAGCGAGTCACACAGGTGAACTTCTGACGTGTGAAGAGTGTCTGGTTGACCACGCCAATCAGTCCTGACTTGTCGATGTACTCGCTGTTGCGTATCTGGCGGAATCCAGAATTTCCCTTATTGATGTATATACCCATAGTACCTGTATTTTCTTTGATGCCACAAATTTACAACATTTTATCATGAAACATGAAAAACGACACTGATTTTTTGTAAAAAGGACTGCCAGCAAGATTTGCGAGAAAAAATACACTTCTCGCAGATGACGGAGATGGCGCAGAGAAATAATAATCTGTGAGGTGATACCTCACCACTGGTCCATTACCGACGGGCAATACCCCACCCCTGGTCCATTACCGACGGGCAATACCCCACCTCTACCCCATTCCCGACGCTGCATACCCCACCCCTACCCCTCCCCTTAGATGGGAGGGGAGTCGTGCGCGATGGGCGACCCTTTTAGGGTCAATATCGTCGGATTGCATGGTTAACCGGGGGTGCAAAGCACCCTCGGTTACCAAGAGGAGACGCTTTCAGCGTCTGGCAGGGAGGGGAGTTGGGACTATGGTTTGAGGGTGAAGCCTACCAGGAAATAGGCACGCTGGTCGCATGGATTGCCCACCAGCTGCGCATAGATAGGAATGGAGAAGGAATCGGTGATCTTGATGTCCTTGGTCGCCTTCACCGAGAGATTAGTCACGGCAAAACCATTGGTGGCGTAGTAGTCGGTCGCCATGGGCACACACCCTGCTGCAGCCTCCCAGTCGCAACTGGCGAGACGGAAAGGCACCGTGGCCTCCACATAGGTGGAATAAGCCCTGTCGCCCTTCTTGTTAACCCCATCGTTGCCCATGAGGTTGGTATAGGCCTGCAAGGAAGCAAAACCGAAATCGTAGCCCAAGTTCAGTTCGAAGACATGGTTGGTGCGGTGGGATTCATACATGAAGTAACGGTCGCGCGGATCCCCTCCGCCACTTGTCCAGTAATCCGTCAGTCCGACATTGAAGCCTGCGATTGAATAAGCAAGCGTCAGGTCAAATTCCTCCGTGTCCTCATGTCTGGACAAACCGATATTGCTCCAAGCAGAGAAGGAGAAACCTTTGTAGGAGAGGTCGAGCGCCGGTTGCACCGACACCTTTCCCAGTTCTTGTCCACGCCAGATGTAGTGGCTCACAAGGTCGGCTGCCACATCCAGTTCCACTCTGTCTTGTGCGGTGGTGGTGAGGCAGCATATCGCAGCCACCACCAATAAGAATATCTTTTTCATGTTCTTTTCAGTTTCTTGTAAATTGTAAAGTGACATCTCAAAGTTTTACAGTAGGAGATTCTGCATTCTTGCTGAATGCTTTTGTGCGGCAGGAATGCCGCACCTCCTACTGGGTTTATGCAAAGTTATACAAAATCCATCATATATAGGAATGATAAAACGATATTTTTATACATTCTGAAGGTACGCAAGCATCATGCCAGCGGTTCTTTGCGTGGCCACAGGCCTCGCCGCAGGACAGGAAGCCTGCGTACCCTTTCTCCTGATGAGGGTAATGATGATTCCAGAGAGAAGAGATCAGTTGTAGCAGGCCTCACCATGTTCATAGACATCCAGACCTTCTTCCTCAATACGTCGGTCGCAACGCAGACCCGTGACATACTTCAACCCGTAGAAGATGATGAGTCCCATCACGAAAGCCCAGGCACAGACGGCGCACGCACCAAGAGTCTGTATGCCTACAGACGCCTCCACCCCATTGATCTCCGGGTTGGCGAAAACACCAGTCAGTATGGTGCCAACGATACCGCCCACACCATGCACACTGATGGCACCAACGGGGTCGTCGATGTGCAGGTGCTTGTCGATGAACGACACCGACCAGCACATGATGACCGATGCGATGACACCAATGATGGCAGCCGCCCACACATCCACACAGTCGCATCCAGCAGTGATGCCCACCAGTCCGGCGAGGATTCCGTTGCAGAGCATCGAGAGCGAGGGTTTGCCATCCACCAACCACGTGTAGATGAGTGCAGCAAGACCACCCGTAGCTGCCGCCATGTTGGTAGTGATGAAGACATGAGCGCTGTGGATGGCACTCTCGCCCGTGATACTCAGTTCAGAACAGGGGTTGAATCCAAACCACCCTACCCAAAGACAGAACACACCGAGCGCACAAAGTGCGAGGTTGTGGCCAGGAATGGCTCGGCTTTTGCCATTCTTGTCGTACTTGCCCACACGAGGACCCAGTGCCATGGCCCCAGTCAGAGCCAGCACACCTCCACAGGCATGAACCATCGTAGAGCCAGCGAAGTCGTGGAAACCCATTTGTGCCAACCAGCCTCCACCCCATCCCCAGTGTCCACTGACGGGATAAACGACGGCTGAAATCAGGACAGAATAGATAAGATAGTTGGAAAACTTGGTTCGCTCCGCCATCGCACCGCTGACGATTGTGGCCGCCGTGGCGCAGAACATGGTTTGGAAGATGAAATAAGCCGGTACGGGGAGGTTGTCGTTGCCTCCGTTGGACCGGAAGAAGAACCCGTCCCAACCTGCAAAGCCGTGATCGGTGCCAAACATGATGCTATAGCCCAGAATCCAGAACAGCACCGATCCGCACATGAAGTCGCAGAAGTTCTTCATCAGGATATTGGCCGTGTTCTTCGAACGCGTCATTCCCGCTTCCACAAGGGCGAAACCCGGTTGCATCCAGAACACGAGCATAGCGCCCAACAACACCCAAAGTGTATCTACGCCGCTGACACTCTCAAGCGGCATGGCAGACAATATTTCTTTCATAACTTGAATACTTTTTTATGTTTTATTTGTCACGAATTATCGAATTAAAGAATTATTCTTTCATTGAACATCAAAATTATTTCTTGTCTCTCAGCACCGTGTCGCCGTTCTCCCCCGTACGGATGGAATAGACATCGATCATGTCGCTGACGAAGATACGCCCGTCGCCCACCTCGCCAGTATGAGCCACAGAGAGAATGACCTTGATGGTGGGTTCGACAATCATGTCGCGGCAAACAATCGTGATGGCCACACGCTCAATCACATCAGTGCTGTACTGCACTCCACGGTAAACTCGTTCTTGACGACTCTGACCTATACCATGCACATCGTGGTATTCAAACCAGTCGATGTCGGAAGACAGGAGGGCTTCTTTCACCTCTTCAAATTTGGTCTTCCTGATAATCGCTTCAATCTTTTTCATACCTTACATTTTTAAATTAAACAACCATTAAGACATGTCAGAATGTAAATTTCGATGCAAAATTATGGAGAAAATGTAAGGAAAATCAACAAAACAGCAACAATCAATCAACAAAAATATTTTACAGTTTGAATTTGTCGCAAACTAAGCCCGCCAACTATCAACCTGACATAAAAAAATGCATTTTAGCGTCAAATTGAAACCAAAATTCATTTTATATAAATATTTTGTCTGCAAATTTTTTATTTTAATATCTTTTTGTAATAACTTTGCATAGAAAATCAGACTAAATGAAAGCAAAAAGCGCATGATGATGTTCAAAACGACACAAAAGATTCATTTCACAAAGATGCACGGAGCCGGCAACGACTACATCTATGTAGATACCTCCAAATATTCCATAGCCGACCCTTCACGTGCAGCCATCGCCTGGAGCGACCGCCACAAGGGCATCGGCAGCGACGGGTTGGTGCTCATAGGCCGGTCTTCCATTCCAGAGGCAGATTTCACTATGCGCATCTTCAACGCCGACGGCAGCGAGGCGATGATGTGTGGCAATGCCTCAAGGTGTATCGGCAAGTATGTATATGAAAAAGGACTGACAGACAAGACCACAGTCAAACTGCTCACCCCCTCGGGCATCAAGACCCTGCTGCTGAAGACAGGAAGGATCGCTGACGACACACAATCTCTGAGGAAAGGAGTCGTTGAGGAAGTCACGGTCGATATGCAAGAACCCGCCCTCGAACAACCCAGCCAGTTTGCAGTCAACGCCCAACAGGGAACGCCCATCATGATTTCGTCATTAGGCACGACCTTCCGTGGTACTTTCGTATCGATGGGCAATCCCCATTTCGTCATCTTCGTCGATAACATCGACAAGATAGACGTCGCCCTCTACGGTTCGAGCCTGGAGCACCATCCCTTCTTCCCCGAGCGTTGCAACATCGAGTTCGCCCAGCCCCTCGACGACAAGTCCATTCGCACCAGGGTTTGGGAGCGCGGCAGCGGTATTACCCAGGCATGCGGTACAGGTGCCTGCGCCACAGCCGTGGCAGCCTGCCTCACGGGTATCACAGGGCGTCGGTCGCATATCATCATGGACGGTGGAGCCCTCGACATCGAATGGAGCGATTCAGACCACCACGTGTATATGACCGGTCCTGCAACGTTTGTCTTCGATGGAGAAGCATATTTACAACTCCCCCTTTAATTTCCCTTTTAACTTCCCCTTTAACTCCCATTTCAACTTCCCCTTTAACTCCCATTTTAACTCCCCCTTTAACTTCCCCTTTAACTCCCCCTTTAACTCCCATTTTAATATGGCATTAGTCAACGAACATTTTCTCAAACTCCCCGACAACTACTTGTTTG
>CAMOWU010000187.1 GCA_946628545.1 uncultured Bacteroides sp.
CCACGGATGATGCGGACCTTGCGGCCTGGCTTGGCATTGGCCTCATCGACCTCAAAGGGGATGCGCAGGCCCTCGACATCCTCACGGGTCTCAGCATCGATGAAGTTCTCCATCTCCTTCTGGGGGACAGAGAGGATCTGGCTCTTCTCTTCCCTACTCTGCCTGGGCTTGGTCATGAACTGGACAGAGAGGAAGTCAGGATCGGTGTGCTTGAGGGCACGGACAATCTTCTTCTTGATCTCGACAAAGATGAGATTGCTGATGACGGGTCTGGCCTCGTTGAGAAGCTCCTCATGGCGGATGACTTCGTGGTATTTCAGGCGGAGATAGGTGGTGAAGCCTTTCTCGAAGAAGGCATCACGGATGCGGAACGCTTTCTTGGGATTGGAGTGATAGATGTTGAGGGGATACCAGCGGACTTCATTGTCGTCGATCTCGAGGTTGGGGAGACTGGCATAATCGGCACAGGCATTACCATCGGTCTCTGCCTTGGTGAGGGATGTGACAGGGACAAAGCTCGGAGTGTCCGCACTGTTGGCACGGATGGCTTGCTGAGGAGCAATGGTTTTCTTCGTACTCACGTCGGATAGGACAACTTTCGAAAGAATTCTTTATGTCGCCAGAACGCTGGCACCGAGACATAAAAAAGCGTGGAATCATCGCTGTCGTCTATTCCACTCTCCGAGGCTCTGGTATGCCCATTACTGTAAGAACAGACAACGTCAGAGCCCACGCCGATATGAATATAGTTCTCCCTACCCGATGCGGATAAGGGGACGCGTATAAACACATCCCAGGGACATCTACCGTTGCTATGTTCAAGACAGTAATTGAGAATTTACCAGATTTCAAGTAGTCTCAAACGTAGCGCTTGTAAACGCCTTCATCATGTCTGAAAACCGCTACCCACCCTTCCTCCGCAGGAGATGAATCCTTTGGCTTCGGCGCAAGCATACGCGGAATTCGGTGCAAAGTTACGAATTATTTTTCAAATGACGGTTAAAAATAAGATAAAAAATAAAAAGGTGCCGACAAATCGACACCTTCATCGATGATATAGGGGGGAAAAGGGGGTTTCTATGGAGAGTTATTGGGTCTAAGGAATCTGGGAACCAAGGATTGGCTCACGCAGAGGCAGTGTTTCTAATCTCTCGCAGATGGCGCGGATGACGCAGATTTTGACTATAGTCCCGCAGAAATGAAGGAAATGACAGAAATTTTAAGGGCACACAGAGTTTCTTGGTCTAAGGAACCAAGGAATCAAGGATTGGCTCACGCAGAGGCAGTTTTTTATAATGTCCCGCAGAAAGGGCAGAAAGAGCAGAAATTTTAAGGGCACGCAGATATCGCGGATGACGCAGATTATGGCAATGGTCCCGCAGATTTTGAGTCCCTTGATAAGGGACGGCTATAAAGCAGGGATTCACTATTACATTGAACACGGATTATTCTAAGGTCCCGCAGAAATGAAGGAAATGACAGAAATTTTAAGGGCACGCAGATGGCGCTGATGACACAGATTTTGACTATGGTCCCGCAGAAATTGCAGAAATAGCAGAAAGTTAACAAAAACAAGAAAAATCCTTTCTTCGGTCTTGAAGCTCTTTTGAGCATTGGTGTAAAGTGTCATGTTCTTGTCTTTAAAAGTGAACTTTTACGCCAATCACACATCACTTTTCACATCCACTAACGTGGTTACAAGACCTTGAAAGCAAAAACACCGCTTCGCTAAAAAACAGTATTCAACCATCACAGATGGCGGATTAGAACATATTTGCTTGGGTATCCAATTCGGCAAGGGAGTTATTGATGTCAACTTGATGAAGAGTCTTATTGTTGTTCTCCGTCACCATTTCAAGAAGAAGTCTGTCGTATTCTTCATCCACTAGGTCAACAATGCCTTGGGGGCCTCGCTTCGGATAAATTCTCAAAAGTGTCACATCGTCAGAAATGAGTGAGACGTAGTAAATAAGCCTAAACCCATCTGGGCGTGACAAATGCTGCCCGGAATTAGGCAACCTGAGTTTTACGATCCGGAAATCTTCAAACTGCTTGATGCGATCGTTAGTTTCTCGAATGATATTGGGCTCCATTGAAAGGAGTGCCTTGCAGATATCTTTAACCACTGAATTGTAACCTTCCTTTGGCTTCTTGGTCAGGGAAGTAAGAGTTTGGCGAAACGTACTTGTTGTGTAGAATTTCATCGGTGCATCATTTCGCTAACCTTTTTCAGGGTCTGCTGAAAATGGTCATTCTGAGCCAAATCGATATTGAATGTCTTCATGTCATGACAGAGCTCGTCAAAGTCGCTCATAGCCTGACGATAGTGGTCTGTTGCTGTTTCTAAGCCGACATTGAATGGTGAGGCAAGCAGTTTCAGATAGACAACCTGCATCTTCTTCTGTATCGGTTCGGAAAGATCCAGAAGTTCTTTGGCCTCGTCAACGGTGATTTCGGTAAAGTGGTCTCTAACGAGTTCTACCAGGGCATTTGTCTCGTCGGTAACTCTCGCCAGTTCCTTCTTTACGACATTAATGGCATCAAGGAAGTCGTCCATGTCGAATGACTGGCTGGCAACCTCTTCTGCCTGTTTCCTCACCTTTGTATAGGAGGTCTTTATTTCAGCTATGCACGTACACATATATCGGTTCCTTTCTCTTTTACGGTGCAAAGATAGGAAGAAAATTTGATATTTCCAAATTTTTCTTATTAATCTCTCGCAGATGGCGCTGATGACACAGATTTTGACAAAAACCAGAAAAACCCTTTTTGATGTTTGGAGCTCCTGCAGAGCTCTTGTGCTAAGTGGTATGCCTTTGTCTTTAAGAGCGAGCTCTTACGCCAAGCCATACCACTTATCACATAACTGCGTTATTACAAACATCAAAAAGAAAAACCCCGGCTTTTCAAGCCTAAAAAACAATTTTTTTATTTCGCTGCTCCAAAATTTGGAAGATATCGAAAAAATACTTATTTATTTACTTAAACTTGCTCTGGGCGACAAACTATTATAAATATCAACGCCTCCGGTGCCCGACTCGTAGATGATGGTATCAATAAAAAACATGTTTTCTTCATCATCTATCAACACATTTCCATCTACAGCATCAAAAATGTCATGTATTCCGTTTGTATAATATTCACCATTGTCTTCTGGACGGAATCCCAAGCGTACAAATTCATTAAAAATTTCCTCTTTTGTAGCAAGACGCGCGTTAGAAATAAATGGTTGCACCAATACTGCACAAACATGGCCATCGCAATTCTCTGCGAAACCAATCATGTCGTACTTACAATCAGGAAAATAATTATTGTGCGCTTTGATGCGTTCAAAAAAAGACGTTAAGTTATCGTCTGAATAACGGAAGTCATTCAACTTGATAATGTTCTTTTGGTCTGGCGACAAATACACCTCGTTTTCAGAGCCGCGATCAAAATAATCGCCAAACTGACTGCGGTCGTCAAACCAATAACCTTGTTCATGTGCCCACTTCTTGAGCCTTACCAGTTGGACTGACTTGCAAGACGTTGTTCCCGCAAGAGTTTCAATCTCCTCAAGGACTCGGTGCGCGAAAGCGGATGCTCTTTCCAGTATGCCACTTTCGCCATCTTGATAGCATTCACCTTCTTGTGATAATCGTTCAGAATTATTTCCATTCATTGAAACTTTTATGTTTTATGCTGCAAAGATACGAAAAGTTTTGGAAAGTTGGTCAGTTTTGCACAGATTTTTTGGTCTAAGGAATCTGGGAACTTAGGAATTTATTTCCTTGACTACTTAATTCTCACACCTAAAGGTATGAGTGTGGCGATGCATTCTCACACCTGAAGGTATGGGAACTTAGGACTGTTATTTCCTTGATTCCTTGGTTCCTTAGAAAAATTTCTTGGTCTAAGGAATTTAGGAATTTGGGAATTTTTGCACTAGACTTTCCTTGGTTCCTTGATTCCTTAGACTTAAACACGGGGAGTTATAAGCCACGGGCTTTCCAGATGCGCTCCTTGGCATCGTTGATTTCCTGGAACTTCTTTTCGGCAGCTTTGCGGATGTCCTCACCCAAGGCAGCCACCTTGTCAGGATGGTGGTTCAGGGCCAGATTGCGATAGGCACGCTTGACCTCGGCATCAGTGGCATCGGGGGAGACACCCAGCACCTTGTAGGCCGACTCCAAGTCGTCCTTACCCATGCCCAGCATGGAGTCTATCTCGTCAGCAGACATCTGCATCCACTGGGCACACTCCTTCATGGCGATAACCTCTGAAGGATCTACACGACCATCGGCCTGGGAGATCATGACGAGGAAGTTGAGCAGCTGCAGACGCTGCGAATAGTCCATATTCATGGCTATCTGTCGACAGCAGTCGGCAACAGTCGTCTTAAACTGGTGCTCCCCTACCCGCTTCTGTTCATCGAACAGGCGACGCAGGATTTCGTCACCCTGCTGACTGGCCACATCGCCAAAGTTCTGGCGCAGCATGTTGCGCACCAGCTCCATCTCGGAGTGCATGACCTTGCCATCGGCCTTGATGATATAAGAGGCCAACACCAGCATGGAGAACAGGAAACTGTTGCGCTGTCCCTGGGCGGCCCTCGCCTGATAACTACTATAGCCATCGAAGGTGCCCTGCGTCTCTGGGGTATTCACCCCATCGAGCATATTGTCGAGAAAGCCACCCAGGACAATGCCTGCCAGTGCTCCCAAGGGGCCACCACTCATGAATCCGAGGATGCCCCCAATCCATTTTCCTAATGCCATAAGCTATCGTTTTATCTCAATATCCCTTTTCACATTATCACGAATCTTCGTGAGATAACCCTTCATGCCTGCGGCATCCTTCTGGTCGATAATCTCCAACAGCTCTTTCAGCTCGGTACGAATCTGGGCCACCTGGTCGTGGGTATAGGGGTTGAAGAGGATTTCCTGCAACAGGTAGTCATCCTCGTTGAGCACGCCCTTGG
>CAMOWU010000188.1 GCA_946628545.1 uncultured Bacteroides sp.
TTCATCAAGACGGGTAATCCCAATGTAGAGGGTCTGCCCAAATGGGAACCCTACAACGAACAGACTGGTGTGACCATGATCCTCGACAATCAATGCCAGCCTTTGCAGCACCATGACCGCGAACTGATGCAGTTGAGTCGCAGTATTTGGTAAAAATCAGCGTTTTTACACATTCAATTAAATACAGATCATTATGAAGAAAATTTTCACTGTAATCATGGCGTTATGCGCTTTCTCAGCCAGCCATGCTCAGTTTCGTTTCAACGCCCAGCATCCCGATGCCCACGACCCCGTCATGGCAAAAGGTGAAGACGGACGCTTCTATGTCTTCACCACAGGTTTCAATGTGGGTGTGATGTCGAGCGCCGACCTCAAGGAGTGGAAGCAAGAACCGTCGGCACTCAAACAGGTTCCTGAATGGGCACCTCAAGAGGTGAAAGGATTCAGAGGCCATACTTGGGCACCCGATATCAGTTATCACAACGGGAAGTGGTATCTATACTATTCATGCTCCAGTTTCGGAAAGAACGGCAGTGCCATAGGTCTGGCCACCAACAAGACCCTCGACCCCACTTCGCCCGACTTCGAGTGGAAAGACCAAGGAATGGTCATCGCATCGCATCGTGGCGAAGACTGCTGGAACGCTATCGACCCCAACCTGATTGTCGATAAGAAAGGACAACCCTATCTTGTGTTCGGCTCTTTCTGGGATGGCATACAACTCATCAAACTATCGAAGGACGACTTCCAGACACCCATCTCCAAGCCTGTCACCATTTCGCGCCGTTTCGACAAACACTACACACTCAACGACATCGTCTTCACAACTGAAGGCAACAACACGATCGAAGCAGGTGAGAATGCCGTGGAAGCTCCATTCATCTACAAGCATGGCAAGTACTATTATCTCTTCGTGAGTTTCGACTATTGTTGCCGTGGCCAGAACTCCACGTATAAGACGGTCTATGGAAGGTCGAAGAAACCGACAGGACCTTATGTGGATAAAGATGGTGTAAGAATGGATAAAGGCGGTGGCACGCTGCTCTACGGACCCAACGACACTTATTATGGTGTTGGCCACAATGCGGCATACGACTTCGATGGAAAGTCATACTTTGTCTCTCATGCCTATGAGAAGACGGGTGGCGCGAAACTCTTCCTCCGTCCACTCAATTTCGATAAAGACGGATGGATCATCCCTGAGAAGTATTGATCCAGTAGGGACGCGACCGTCGCGTCCGCAAAATAGCCAGTGTGGGACGCGACGTGTCACGTCCGCCTAAAACAGTGTGGGATGCGAAATTTTCGCATCCCACACTGTTTTTATCCTACAAATAGGTCTTTTTTATATCCCCGAAGAATACAGCAGTTTTGTCACTTCTGCTGGATTGAGTGCCCACTCGTAGGTGTAGGCTTCATCGGCATCCTCAGCTTTGTCCACACGCTGCAGTCCTTGAGCCTCTGCTTTCATGTCAAGCAGTTGGCCAACCTTCAGTTTATTTTCCAACTTGCGCAACAAGGCTTCAACAGCGGTAGTGCTGGCACCTCTTAATGTCTGAGCGGTGAAAGGCATCTCCAACCAGATGATTTCCCGTTTGCTTACGTCCAACACGCCAAACACCAGTCCCTTGGAAAGGTCGCCCTCACTGATACGCACCATGTGCTGAACAGTCGATGGGTCGTAGGCCACGCCATTCTCGTCCGACACCGTCATCGGATAGGCGGAACTCATCCATCCCACCACCAAATTGGGCGAAAGAGCGCCATTGGTATAGGCGTTGCAGGTGAAAATGACGTACTTGGCGCCTGCTGCGTCCAATTCGGGAAGGGAGAGCTCAATGTACTCCGCTGTCCCCACCTGATCCGGAATCCGACGGATGTCGCCCGAGTGCTTCGCTCCCACACAGGTCAAGTTGTAATAAGCGCATTCAGCTACCGCGTTTGGGGGCAGAGATATGCGGCAACTCAAGTCCATATCCAAGTGTTGGGCCGGCAAGCCTTTACCCCACTGCAGGAAGAGACGCACAGCATCGCCCTCAACGGGAAAACGGGTGCCCATCAAGGCGCAAGAAGTGTCTTGGATAGTAGCAGAACGGTCGCCCACACTGATAGGAATTTGGTACAATGCAGGTTCGACATAGATGGTTTTGGCATCTGTGGGGGTAGCGGCAAAACGTCGTTTCATCGACGATTGATAGAGTTCATTCACTGCTTTCGCCATCGCTTTCCGTTCATCCTCGCTATAGAGTTTCAGGAGTTTGTTGGGCTCAATCTCTTTGGTGGCACCTGCAAAAGGACGTACGACACGTATAGGAGGTGCTATACTGTTCAGGTCTATTCCGAAATAGAACTCGGCGGCATTGCCCAAGGATAAAAGTAGGCGAGATGGCAGTTTGTCGGCTATATCTGAGAAAGCGGCAAGCACCTTGTCGCTGCCAAAACGGAGCATGGTGGCGAAGAGGCTGCGGGCGAACAGACCAGGACGCTCTTTGAGCAAAGCCAAGGTCTTGTCGGCATCGTTGGCTTCAAGGGCTTGATCCACACGGCCTTGCCAACTGGAGTAGTTCTTCTTGTAGAAGACATCGAGCAATTTCGCCAGACGCTCAAAACCTTTCTTGCGAGAATACTCGCCTAAGCGCAAGGCACGAATCATGCGAACCCACATACCGCGTTTGGGATTCATGTTCTCGGCGGCTTGCTGTGCGGTCATAGGAATGGCATTCAGCCATTTGGCGACACGCAGACAAGTCTTGCGGTCGTATTTCAGCTTCAGTTTCTCTTTTTCTCTCTTGCGTAAATTAGCATCCACTATATTCCGCAAAAAATCATCGAGATAAGCAATGTCTTCATTTTTTATATATCGATCAATCAGTGTTTTTGGCTCGATGATCTGTACGTGCCCCGTCTTTTCATACCAAAGATAGCGCAACACATCCGTAGGGGTTTTCAACAGTTTCCTGGCTTCCTCTGCTTGATCCTGTTCCACCAGTTGATGGATGACGAGCATGACGGTCTCTTTCATGCCTATCTCAGGGTTCTCGGGGAGTGGGAAGACTTGAAGCAACTGTGCAAGCGATTCCCGTTGGGTGGCATCAAGCGGGGTGTCAGACATCAATAAGGACTCGAAAACCTTCTTCATGTCTTCCATGGTGAACAGACGCAATTCCTTCAGTTTGTTGCCCTGACCTTTATAGACGAAATTGGCGGTCTTGAAAGGGGTGCCACAGAATGGGCAGCCATTGTATCGCTTCAGTGGAAAAGTTCCTTCGGGAATGAGGTGGCCGCAGGGCAGGGTAGTGCCTCTGAAGCCGTATTCCTCGCCAAGGATATTGGCCAGCAATGTGACAAGGTGGTCGGCACGGCTTTCGCCTGTGGGCACCTGCCATCCTTTGACCAAAGGAGCCCAGTTGAGATCCACTCCCATCACTTCGTTGATCAGCGATGTGATTTCCACAAGTGTGTCGGTGGCCACATTGTTGAGTGCATGGAGCAATTCCTCGCTGACGAAAAAGCCGTTTTCTTTCAGACGGGCCACAAACGCGATGACTGGCGCAGTTGATTCGGATTTCATGTCGATGCTTGTTCTGTCGATGTCGAGGAACAAGGCGCGGTAGCGCAAGGCTACTTGATTGAGACTTTTGTTGTTCTTCATCTGATGATAATCATTAAAAGGTAATTGGCCAGCTGAATCAACGTTTCCGTTAGCATGTAGGAGTAAGCCGGCCTTGACCTTGTTATATAAAAAAGGAGGTAATTAAGGAGCTAGGACAAATTATAATGGGACTTAAAGCCCCATCGATCATAGAAGTAAGCCCCTCTTAGACCTCCTTGTTTGAATTCATTTGCAAATATATCCAAATGTTTTCAATAATCCCAATAAAAAAACAAGAAAAAAATGCATTTTTGCTTTTCCCTGTTGATTTGAATCTACAAAAAAGAATCTTCTTCATGCAGTGAGTCACGGAATCATTCCTCTTCGAGATGATTCAAATTTCATCAAAAAGTGATAACTTTGCACTCGGTAACAATTAGAATGATGCAATCAGACATGCCAAGAATCAGATAAACATGTCTGTGACAAACAGAAGATGAAACAGAACACATTTATTTATCATCTCATAGCCTTTATTGTTGTCGCTATATGGGGCAGCACTTTCGTTTTTACCAAACTGCTGCTGTTGAACGGTCTGAATGCCGCACAGATATTCACACTTCGTTTTATCATCGCCTATGTGCTGCTGTTGTGCTTTGCATTGACTCGACGGGGATTTCGGCTGTGGTCAGACAACTGGCGCGATGAACTGATGATGGCGTGCTTGGGATTGACGGGTGGCTCTCTGTATTTCCTCACCGAAAACTCAGCGATGAACTACACCACAACCACAAATACTTCACTGATCGTTTGCAGTTGTCCGCTTTTCGCCTCCACACTGATAGGAATGGTCTATCGCTCTGAACGCATGCGACCAGTGCAGATTGTTGGAACGCTGCTGGCGGTGGCGGGTGTTGCCGCTGTGGTGCTCAACGGACGTTTTGTGCTTCATCTTTCCCCTTTGGGCGATGCACTGGCACTGTCTGCCACTCTTTGCTGGGCGGTTTATTCACTCTTGATGATTCCTGCCAACCGTCGCTACGATGCAGTGTTCATCACCAGGAAGGTTTTCTTCTATGGATTATTGACCATATTGCCTTATTATCTGTTTAAACCTGATTTCCCGTCAATGGATGTGGTGCTCAAACCCGATGTATTGTTCAATTTGCTGTTTTTGGGTTGCATAGCATCTATGGCTTGTTTTCTGGCCTGGACTTGGGTCATGGACAAGTTGGGCGCTATCGTTGCCACCAACTATGTGTATGTCAATCCTCTGACTACCATCGTATTCGCATGGTGGATATTGGGTGAACGCATCACGCCATGGTTCATGCTTGGCACCGTGTT
>CAMOWU010000189.1 GCA_946628545.1 uncultured Bacteroides sp.
CATTGACCATTGACTTCGCGGGGTACGCAGGCATCTTGCCTGCGATGATAAATTTCGCGTCCTCCAGGCGCGTCGCAGGCTGGGAAGCCTGCGTACCCTCATCAATTCAACCCATAATCAACAACACTAAACCCGTTTAAGCCAGTTTCTCTTCCACCAGTTGGCAGATATTGATGACCGTTTGCATAGCGGCCTCCATGCTGGGAATAGGACAGAACTCGTAAGGTCCGTGGAAGTTCAGACCGCCTGCGAAAAGGTTGGGGCAAGGCAGACCCATGAATGAGAGCTGGGCTCCGTCGGTGCCTCCTCGGATGGCGCGCACAACAGGTGTCACACCAGTCTTGGCGATGGCTTCTTTGGCGATGTCGATGATATACATCATTGGCTCCACCTTCTCGCGCATATTGTAGTACTGGTCCTTGATGTCGATTTTCACCACTTCCTCACCGTATTTCTCAGCCAGGGCAGCTGCGACGTTGGCGATAGCCACCTTGCGCTGTTCAAAGCACTCGCGGCTGTGGTCGCGGATGATATAGCTCAGCGATGCTTTCTCCACGTTGCCGCTCATGCCGATGAGGTGGTAGAACCCTTCATAGCCCTCAGTGGTCTCAGGGGTCTCGTTGGCGGGAAGGTTCATGGCAAACTCAGCAGCCACCTTCGAGGCGTTGATCATCTTGCCTTTGGCATAGCCTGGATGAACACTGCGTCCTGTGATGGTGATCTTGGCAGAGGCGGCGTTGAAGTTCTCAAACTCAATCTCGCCCCTTTCGCTACCGTCCATGGTGTAGGCGAAGTCGCAACCGAATTTCTTCACGTCGAACTTGTGTGCGCCCAGGCCAATCTCCTCGTCGGGGTTGAAGCCCACACGAATCAGGCCATGCTTGATCTCGGGATGTTCCATCAGATAGACCATGGCCTGAACGATCTCTGCAATGCCAGCCTTGTCGTCAGCGCCCAACAGGGTGTGTCCGTCGGTGACGATGAGGTCTTCGCCGACGTGGTCTTTCAGTTCAGGAAACATCTCTGGCGACATCACAATACCCTCAGAGAGCACGATGTCCTTGCCGTCGTAGTCCTTCACGATGCGTGGGTGAATGTCGGCACCCGAACAGTCGGGGCTGGTGTCGAAATGCGAGATGAAACCCACCACAGGCACTTTCTTGTCGGTGTTGGCGGGCAATGATGCCATGATGTAGCCATTCTCATCGATATCCACATCGCTCAACCCTATCTCGCGCAACTGATCGGCCAGATGACGGGCAAACACCATCTGCTTGGCTGTGCTCGGCGTGGTGTCGGATTCTTCGCTCGACTGTGTGTCGTAGCTCACGTAGTCTAAAAAACGCTCTACTAATTCCATATTTTCTTGTTTTTTATGTTTGAATGAATCATAATTAATTTGCAGTAGGAGGTTCGGCATTCCTGCCGAACATTGCTCGTGTGCGGCAGGAATGCCGCACCTCCTGCCTATAGAAAACTCTTGATCACGAACCATATCACCGGCACCAGCAGCGAAGGCAGGAGGTTGAGGGTCTTGCAGTCCTTGATCTTCAGGAGCGAGAGGCCAGAAGCCACAATCAGCAGTCCGCCTGTGATGCACAGTTCCGACACCAAAGCGTCGCTGATGGCTGTGCTCGATATCTTGGCGACAAGGTAGAACATGCCCTGCCAACAGAACAGCACTGGGGCGGCCAGAATCATCCCCACACCATAGGTGGAGGCCAGCACCATCGACGAGACGAAGTCCAAGGTCGCATTGGTGAACAAGAAAGTGTTGTCGCCCTGCAAGGCGCTCATCACCGGACCTATCATCGACAACGGCCCTATGCAGTAGAGCAGGATGCCCATGGCCAGTCCGTCGGCCAGACGGTTTTCCTTGTTCTTGCTCTTCGACCGCTTGTCAACTGCAATCTTGAACCTACGGTCGATGTCGAGGGCGGTGCCTATCACACCCCCTATGGCAAGGGATAGGATGAACAAGACGGGAAACTCGCTCTTCCCGATATGACTCACAAAGGCATTGAGCCCGATGCCCAGCGAGGCCAGTCCGAGGCCATTGAACAACGTCGTCTGGTAGTTCTCTTTCACTCCGCGGTGGAGTATGGCGCCAATCACACCGCCGGCAACGATGGTGGCAGTGTTGACTATAGTTCCTAACATGATGATAAAATGTGTTTTTATTGATGTGCTCGTGTTCGTGCTCCCATTGAGCTATGCAAAATTAGTCAAAATCACCCGATATGACAAATTATGCGAACTTTTATGACCAAACTTTTCGTAACCTTGGATTTTTTCACTACATTTGCTCATTGGAGGAGAGTGTGTCTGGATGAAGGACGCGTGGCTCGATGAACCACTAAGTATTTTTGTGATTCAGTCACACAATCTGTTCCGATTAAAATGGAAAATACTAAAAACAGATTAACCAATGCTATCAGTAGAAGAATTAAATGACAAACTTATCGACCTTGCTTTTGCCGAGGATATAGGTGATGGCGACCACACCACTTTGTGTTGTATTCCAGAAGATGCCATGGGCGAGTCCAAACTCCTCATCAAGGAAGAAGGTGTGCTGGCCGGAGTGGAGATTGCCAAAGAAGTGTTTCATCGGTTTGACCCAGAGATGAAGGTCGAGGTGTATATCAACGACGGAGAACACGTCAAACCCGGCGACATCGCCATGAGCGTGAAAGGAAAGGTGCGGAGCCTCTTGCAGACCGAACGACTGATGCTCAACATCATGCAGCGCATGAGTGGCATCGCCACCATGACCAACAAGTATGTCAAGCGCCTTGAAGGCACGCATACCCGAGTGCTCGACACACGCAAGACCACCCCTGGCATGCGCATGCTTGAGAAAGCGGCTGTGAAGATAGGAGGAGGCACCAACCACCGTATCGGACTCTTCGACATGATCCTGCTCAAGGACAACCATATCGACTTCGCCGGAGGCATCGAAAATGCCATCAGTCGGTGCCATCAGTACCTCAAGGAGAAAGGCAAAGACCTGAAGATAGAAATCGAGGTGCGCAACTTCGAGGAACTGCTGCGGGTGCTCAACTACGGCGGGGTGGACCGCATCATGCTCGACAACTTCACTCCTGCTGAAACCAAAAAGGCTGTGGAACTGATAGGTGGCAAGTATGAAACGGAGTCGTCGGGAGGTATCACCTACGACACCATCCGCGATTACGCCGAGGCTGGCGTCGATTTCATCTCTGTCGGGGCACTTACCCATTCGGTGAAAGGACTCGACATGAGTTTCAAAGCCGCCGACTCCAGTAAACTACACATCTAAATCATCTTTAACGACAAAACGGAAAACATGAGGAAAATCCTGTTCCTCGCGCTTCTCATCTTGGGGATGAAAGCGCAGGCATGCACCAATATCATCGTCGGCAAGAACGCTTCTGCCGACGGCAGTGTCATCGTCAGCTACAATGCCGACAGTTATGGATCCTATGGCGTGATGTACCGTCACAAGGGCGGAAAGCACGCGCCTGGCGAGATGCGCAAGATTTATGACTGGGAGAGCGACAAGTACCTGGGCGAGATAACACAGGCTGAAGTAACCTACAACGTGGTAGGACAGATGAACGAACATCAGGTGACGATCTGCGAGACCACCTTCGGTGGACGGCACGAATTGGCCGACTCCACAGGACTCCTCGACTATGGTAGCCTCATCTACATCGCCCTGGAACGCTCCAAGACAGCTCGTGAAGCCATTGACGTGATGACCTCACTGGTGGCTAAATATGGCTACAACAGCGAGGGAGAGACTTTCTCCATTGCCGACAAGAACGAGGTCTGGGTGATGGAAATGGTCGGTAAGGGTGCTGGTGGCCACGGTGCCGTCTGGGTGGCTGTGCGCATTCCCGACGACTGCATCTGCTGTCATGCCAACCAGAGTCGTATCACACGCTTCAACATGAAGGACAAGAAAAACGTGCTTTATGCCAAGGATGTGGTGAAGTTCGCTCGCGAGAAAGGATACTTCGATGGCAAGGACGCCGATTTCTCTTTCCGCGATGCCTATGGCCCGATGGACTTCGAAGGCGCACGTTATTGTGAGGCCCGTGTGTGGAGTTTCTTCAACCATTGGGTGGACGGCATGGACAAGTACCTCGACATCGCCATGGGCAAGAACAACAAGGGCGAGATGCCGCTCTACTTCGTGCCTAAGGCCAAACTGACTGTGAGCGATGTGGAAAACGGCATGCGCGACCACTATGAGGGCACGCCGCTCGACATCAACCACGACCTCGGCGCCGGTCCCTACAATATGCCTTACAGACCGACTCCTCTCTCCTTCACCTGCGATGGCAAGAAATATTTCAATGAGCGTCCTATATCCACCCAGCAGACTTCGTTTGCTTTCGTGGGTCAGATGCGCAATTATCTGCCCGACGCTATCGGTGGAGTGGTCTGGTGGGGCAATGATGACGCCAACATGGTGGCTTATACCCCCATCTATTGTTGCGTGAATGAGATACCGACTTGCTATACCGCCATCAAAGGACAGCAGGATGAGCTTACCTTCTCCTGGAACTCGGCTTTCTGGTTGTGCAACCTCGTGGCGAATATGGTCTATCCTTACTACTCCAAGATGATGCCAGATGTGCAGAAGGTGAGAGATGAGCTCGAAAGCGGCTATTTCAGCAAGCAGAAGGAGGTGGAGGCTGAGGCTAAACGGCTCTACGACACTGATCCTGCTGCCGCAAAGGCTTATCTCACTGACTATTCCTTGAAATCGGCTGATGGCATGATGGAGAGCTGGAAAAACCTCTTCGCCTATATCACAGTGAAACACAACGACATGTGTGTGAGAAAAGAAGCCGATGGCAAATTCCTTGAGAATGGAT
>CAMOWU010000190.1 GCA_946628545.1 uncultured Bacteroides sp.
TGATTAGCGAAAGCTACTATGTGGGGCAATCGCCCAGATTTACTGAAGAAGATATCAAAAAATACATTTCTAAGTTCGAAGATAGAGAATAACTATCGCGAAAGGGCTCCGGTCAGGGTCGTTGTTGCTTTCGTTAAAGTCAACTCAGAAGGAAAGGAGGTATAGACAGCACATAGGTTAATCAGCACAAATTGATAAAATGTTGAGGGTTCGGTCGCCCTCCCACGAAAAGGGCGGCAAAAAATACTGATATAGTGATCACCGCCCTAAGCGGTTCTTTTCCGGGATGTTGTCACCCGACCAAAACGACAACAACTAGACCTTTGACATATTTATGATATCAGCCCTGCGCAAATGCCGCTGAAGGCTGGTGGTAAGCCATGATCCCTATGGGGGAGCGACCACCTCCGTGTCTGATGCAGCCAGTGCGCAGTCAAGAGTTCCAATTCTTCGGGTTTGCACTCCCCCGACCCTAAAGCGAGTGCAACAATAAATTTATCTTTTCTCTAATCTTTTGAGCACAAGCCCGTTTTCGGGCATGCTTGTAAAAAATAAAAAAAATGAAAAAAAATAAGAAAAAAGCAATTGATGAAGAACTTGAGATGCTTAAGAACATGGTGGAAGAGGATGAAATGGAAGCGATAGCGGCCATTGAAGACACCATCAACCAAAGCGGTTATGATGCGGCATACGAACAGATGGTAAAGTTGACAATGTGGGGAAACACCAAGTACTGCTATTTGTTAACTCTGCTTGCCCTCAAAGGGTATGGAACAGGTATTCAGGACATAACTGCTGCACACTACTTCTCAAATCTTGGTGCGATTGGAGGTGATGCTCGCTGCATGTATTTGCTCTCAAGGATCTATGAGCAAATTATGTTTAGTCTTGATGACCTATACCAAGCATCTCTAGATATGGAATTAGAGAATATTCAAGCACATTGGTTCTTGAAAGCTCAAATTCTTAATTCTGATGATAGAATATGGAGAGAAATTGACCATGTTCTTCAAAAAATTTGGCGGCACTAACATACAGGTATCGCACCCACCGCCTTGAGCGATACTATGATCATGGGAAATTGCCCCTGCGATAAAAATAGGCAATAACGAGCCGTTTGACGTATTGACTCCAGAATTCATGGTATAGGGTGAATTCGTTTGGTGATATAGCCTATACATTGATTTTATTAACCAAAATACTATATAGATTTATGAATCATACTTCTATATCATGGACTGAGTTGACCTGGAACCCTGTAACTGGGTGCACACACTGTGGCACTGGAGAATGTGACAACTGCTATGCTCGGGGTATGGCTATACGCCTGCGAGCTATGCACAACCCTCGCTATGCGAATGGGTTTACTCCAACGCCTCACCCCGAAGCGCTGGGAGAGCCTCTCGCAACGAATCCTAAAAAGAAGATTATGTGTTTCTTGCCATCTATGGGCGACCTTTTTCATAAAGACATTTCCGATGTGTTTATTAACAAAGTAATTGACGTAGTGGAGATGACCCCATGGATAACATACCAGATTCTCACCAAGAGAAGTGCAAGGATGGCAGCATTCTTTAACTACCGCCGTTGTCCAGCTAATGTGTGGCTTGGAGTAACTTGTGGTTGTAAGGACAGTCTATTCCGAGTCGATGACCTTCGGGGTGTTGCAGCTCCAGTCCGCTTCGTCAGTGCTGAACCGCTATTAAGTGACTTGGCCAACGAAGGATTGGACTTGATCGACATAGATTGGATCATTGCAGGAGGTGAGAGAGCACCAAAGGCCGCTGTTCGTCGAATGCGCGAGGATTGGGTTTTAAACCTCAAGAACCTTTCTGATGCCAATGGCACAGCTTTCTTCTTCAAGCAGTGGGGCAATATTGGTCCAGATGGTATTTGGCGCCATGACCCCAAAATAAATGGCGACCTTCTTGGTGGTGTTAATTACCACAATTACCCGACACCTCGGGTAAACTACTAATTCACGTGGTGTGGCTCGAGGTCACAAACCAAGGGCCACCCAAAATTATTATAATTTAAAAATTTTATTAAAATGCAAGACAATCCAGTTAATAATGGCCTTGAGCCAACACCTATTTTAAGCATTGTCTCCATGCCAAATGAAGACGCAGAGTTCATGGAAAAAACGATTGATAATATAATTTGTTACTTCCAGCTTGAAGAGTACATTCACAATGGAACGGCAGAACTCTTGCAAGTTGAAGTAAGCGACGAGCCTTTTAATCAAGATATCCTGGAGTCAGACAAGGATAATAATACAGATTTCGACCCAGAAGATGATGGATTCTATGGCATCGTATATCCAGTAAAAGAGGATGTTATAGTTATATACTTGAAGGTGGATAGACCCCTTCCAGATCTACCGCAGGTGCTATTAGACTATTGGTCGAAGACTATCAGTGAGAAAGTTGGTAGGAATATCCTTTTAATGCAACTAATGGACAAAGGTGGTATGCTTTGTGCTCTTGACGTTCAGCGCCATAAGACTCATATATCAAAGTAGCAAATTGACATGAAGCTTAGTAATTATTTTAAATTAACAGCACTGTCATGGGGGTACTCCCAGGAGTCTGACAATTGCGGTGTATGCAATAGATTTATTTATCAAGTGGTGGCTTGAGGTCACAAGCCAAGGGCAGCAACAAAGATGTAGTCGAACCAAGCCAAGTATAGACACAAATGAGTTTTCACTATGAAGTCTTGAAACAATTTTAAGACAAAAAACAAGCCAGCCTCCTTTGATTGGGGCTGGCTTTTGTCATTTATGAGGTTTGAATTTCATCCTGTCACAGCCGAATAGGTTATGCTTATAGGCCCATTCTGCTGCATGTGATATTTCGATCTCACCGCTTGACCAGTTATCGAATAGTGACGAAACGAATTCGATGGCTTTAGACTTTGGTATGCCGGCTTTACATAGAATACCAAGGTATGATAAAGCCTTGTTGTTGCGATTCTTGCTTCTATCGTCGTCCTCCCAACGTTTTCTAAGCATGTTAAGCACAGAGCGGTCAGAGACAATGCAAGTGCAGAACTTATGAAGCAACGATGATTCCTCAATGTCATCCTCATAGATCTTCGGCGAACCATCAATTCCTGGTTTCACACTATAGGTCAAGGGTTGGAAGTTCGTGAGTTTGGCATTGCTGCTATCGAAATGGTAAGGTTTGGGGGCAGGATTTTTCCACAAATCAGGGTCATAAGATAAATAGTTTCCCCTCGCCAGGTCTTTTGTGTGAGGGTCCAACTCGGGAATATCAAAGTTCCCCATCAGCTCCTGGTATAAATTGATGTGAAATTCGGGATGTATATTGTCATGGAGGATAATTGCCTTCAATCCCTTCCCTGATGGAGTAGTAAAGATGGCGTAAACCCAATCATAGCCCTTAAGTTGCTCCTTAAACACTTCCATCTCCTGTGTTGAGCTGAACTTGTCAAAGTCGAGTGCCGTAAAACTTGAGTAGGTGGTAAGGTTGCCAAGGTTACTCTCACGATACTTGAAAATACCGTTCCAGCACACTAATGGTAATAGCGCTTTCTTATTGTCTGCTTCCTCTTTATCACATGCCGAACGAACAGCATCAACTTTGGAGCTTAGATTGTAGTATGAATCGGTTTGAATCATATCTAGTACTTTGTCTACATCCCACTGCTCTGACCTTTTGGGATTGTTTAGCTGGGGGAATAACGACACAAACCTTCTTGAGTGTGAGGCAATGAAAAGTTTAGAGTCTCGCTTCGGTTGGATGGTGATGTAACTCGACAAGTCCTCCGCTGTTGCTTTCTTATCAATACCCAGATCATCATAAATCTCCTGGAGTAGTCTTTTCACATCCTTCCTACTCTTTACCTCACCAATATGAAATGCATCTACCACTCTCTTCACCAATACTTCCTTTGGCTGTGGATTGAATGGTGTATCGTCCAAGGCTGCTTTAATGTAATCCTCCCGCCAAGATAAAGCTTGTAACCCTTCATCACCAAGTGCATCGTAGTAGGTATAGTACTTCTTCTCGATGAAGTTGACCTGCTCGATGATTTCTGTTGGAGTCGAGCAAAACAGTTTCATCCTCTTGGTGAAGTTCTTGGTCTCTTTCCAGGCTTTAAACAACTTCTGTACTTCAGGATTGTCACTTGAGGTAGCCAAGGTAACGTTATTCTTCTTTTTCACGGCAAGGTAGAAGGAAAAGTCATTGTTATAGATATCATGAAGTATCTGCCACGATCTTGACTGAGAAGCGATAACCAGCTCATTGATTACCACCTTCTGCTTGCCAGTTTTATTGTCGACTTTGATAGAACAAAAATCATTGCTGTATTTCTCGACTTTAATGGTGTTCTCCAAATCATTGAGCATGGTGTCCGGGTGAGGAGCTGACTCAAAATTCTGAATCTTCTCCAGTGAGCGTCTTTCCTTCTCCTTCATCCTCTCAGTGAATTCGTCTTTGCCGATGTCACACTCCTTGGTTGTGTAAAACAATGTAGCAGAATTTCGGAAAGGGTTCTCTTCCAGTCGCTGTCTACCTATAATTTGATGCAGGTCAGTGGAGGTGTCAAGAGCCATTGAGGTTATCTTGGGGGTAGCGAAGATATAGGTATAGGCGTTGTCGCTATAAAAGTCTGCGCCAAGGTATACAGTGGACGTACAGAGGGTGAACATCTTTCTTGGCTCGTCTTTCCCTGGTATAGTGGTGATGGAATGTCCCAGTTTCGCTAATTTCATATTGTTTTTCCCGGCACAGATTACATCAACTTCATCAGGGGAAAGGTTGTTCTTCTTTATGATATTCTCGATAACCTGCACCGAATTGACGAAAATGACAGCCTCAGAAGAAGTGAAAGT
>CAMOWU010000191.1 GCA_946628545.1 uncultured Bacteroides sp.
GTGGTGGTGAGCAGACTCTTGCCGAACCTTCTGGGTCGGCTGAGGAAGACATATTTCGTCTGAGTCATCTCCCACATCAAGTCCGTCTTGTCGATATACACATAGTTTCCTTTCCTGATTTCAGAGAAAGTCTGTATGCCTACGGGGTATCTTCTTGCCATATCGTGTTCGTAGTTTGGTTTCAACATGCAAATATATATCTTTTTGATGACTATTGCATCCTCATTGCACTAAAAAAAGAACAATGCCCCGATCGATGGAAAAAACAAGATGGACAGCCCCAAACAAACTCCCCCTTTTAAAGAAAAAACGACAGGTAAAAACCTGCCGTTTTTGATTGGTTTGCAAAGTTGTTTGCTTGTTTTGTCAATTCATGGAATCAGCTAAGAGACATTTTTACTTTGTGAATTATCCCTTTATGACCGCCACAGGGAGCAATCTCGTCTTTACTTTCACGAGGTCGAGTTCGTTTGCAATCACCTCTTCGATGTCCTTGTAGGCCCCTGACGCCTCCTGCATGTCCGCCTGAGAGCGGATGGCGTGGACGATGCCCTTGGCTTCGAGCTGAGACACTTCCTGCTGCATGTCGAGGGTCTTGATGGCCATCGAGCGCGACATGACACGGCCGGCGCCATGTGAGCATGAGCAGAAGGAGTCTGGATTGCCAAGGCCCTCGACGATGTAGGACGCCGTACCCTGAGAGCCCGGAATGATGCCGATAACTCCTTCACGGGCAAGCGTTGCTCCCTTGCGGTGGACAATCACATTCTGGCCGAAGTGATGCTCCATGGCTGCATAGTTGTGGGCGATATTGATCATAGGCTCAAACTCGATGCCTTTCAGCGAGTCGGCAATCACTTCCTCGATACGTTCCATCATCAGCTTCCTGTTGCAGAGGGCAAAGTCAACACAGTACTTCATCTCATCCCAGTACATGCCGAACTCCTTGCTCTCTCTGGCGAGGAAAGGCAGGCGTATGTCAGGAGAGACAGCTGAGTGCCAGCGTGCATTGAGTGTCGCTGCAATCTTGTTGTAGTAATCGCCGACCTGCTTGCCAAGGTTACGGGAACCAGAGTGTATCATGATCCACAACGTGTCGTCCTCATCCTTCTGGAGCTCGATGAAGTGGTTGCCACCACCGAGGGTGCCTACTTCATGCCGAACGGAGTTTTGGCGACGTCTTACCACTTCCAGCTTGTCGATGTCGTGCCCCTCAGGAAGGTATCTTTCGTCCTGGGGGTTCTTGTGATGGTCCATGCCCAGAGGGATTCGCTGACGGATTCCCCTCATGATTTCCTTGCGAATCACATTTGTCGGAATCTCACTTACCTTCCAGTTGGTCTTCACGGCACACATACCGCAGCCGATGTCCACGCCAACGGCATTCGGAATGACTGCATCCTTGCATGCAAGCACACCACCGATTGGCATACCCATGCCTGCATGAACATCGGGCATAATGGCCAAGTGATGGAAGAGAAAGGGTAGGGTGGTCAGGTTCTCTATCTGACGCAAGGCCGACTCTTCCACGTTGTCCGTCCAAATCTTTACCGGACAGTTGTTAATCATTCTTACTTCCATTTTACTTTCTTTTTTTCTTGTTATACAACTTGTAGGAAAAGGTGGTGACTATAGCTCAGTTTCAATACGCATCCAGAGAAATCCGCGAGTAAGTGAGCGCAAAGTGAACGGGTTCACGATTTGCCGAACGCAAGCGGGTGGGTGATCTGAATCGCAAAGCAAAAGTAGAATTGCACTGCGCAATCTATCTGCGCTGTTGGGAAAAACTTCTGAAAAACAGTGAAAAAAGTTCATTTTTCGGGTTCTGCGCAAATAGATTGCGTAGAAAAGTCGTATCTTTGTGGTGTGTTATCAAAAACAGGTTGATTATGCCAGCAAACAAGAATGCGTTGATCCGCTATAAGACCATCGACAACTGCCTGCGCAACCGCTACCGTCGGTGGACGCTTGAAGACCTTGTGGAAGCCTGTTCTGAAGCTCTCTATGAAATGGAAGGCATTCAGAAAGGTGTTTCAGTGAGAACAGTCCAGGGCGACATCCAGATGATGCGCTCAGACAAACTCGGATATAATGCCCCCATTGAGGTCTATGACCACAAGTACTACCGCTACAGTGATAAGGACTATTCCATCATGGATATGCCGATGTCGCAAAACGACTATGACGTGATGCAGGAGGCGGTAGATATGCTTCGGCAACTGGAAGGCTTTGAGCAGTTCTCGGAGATGGCGGATGTGGTCAGCCGCCTGCAGGACAAGCTGGCTATGAGCCGAAACAACCGCAAGCCTATCATCCATTTCGACAGTGTCCCGAATCTGGAAGGAATACGATTGCTGAACCCTCTATACAACTACATCGCGCACAAACAGACACTCCGAATCATGTATCAGTCGTTCAGTGCCAGGACTCCAAAGGAATTTATCCTTTGTCCCTATTTGCTGAAGGAGTTTCGCAACCGTTGGTTCCTCTTTGGCTCAAAGGCTGATGACTTGTTGCTTTTTAATCTTCCCCTCGATCGTATCAAGAGCGTGGAGCCGGTGGATGTGCCCTTCCGAGAGAATCCCAATTTTGACACCGAACATTTCTTTGATGATGTCATCGGAGTGAGCAAGAATATCAACAACACACCGCGACGTATCAAGTTCTGGGCAAACGCAGAGCAGAGTAAGTACATCAAGACGAAACCCATCCATCGGTCGCAACAGCTGATCAAAGAAAATCCTGAAGACGGCAGCTGCATCTTCAGTATAGATGTGGTCATCAACTTTGAGATGTACTCCGTCTTCATGTCATACGGACCAGGCATTAAGGTCATCTATCCGAGAAATGCCATGATGTATATGAGGGACAAGCTGAAAGAAGCAGCCGAACTCTACGACACGACCGTGTGACATGACGATTTATTATCCGTCCTTAAATGTCACCTTGCCATCCACTTTTCTATTTGCTTTCCATACCTTACTTTTCAAACTTGTCCTTCATTGATGCAAAAAACGCGTAATACATTTGCATGGCTTCCAGTTTCTCGAATTTGCTGACGCATGCAGGTGCGCCATCAAGATTGTATATCTTGGCATAAGGTGTGGAGAGCAGGAAGGGTGAGTGCGTTGCCATGATGATCTGGCTGTTGTTATATCGAGCCATATAGACAAGAAGGTCGGACAGTTTCAGCTGCATTTCAGGCGACAGACTATTCTCTGGCTCGTCAAGCAGATACAAACCTTCCTTCTTCAGCAACCCAGACATATAGACAAAGCTGTTCTCACCATTGGACATGCCAGGCTCCTCGTTGCCCAGCTTGTCCCTCAGGTATTGGGAAACACTCTTTTTTCTGATTTCAACTGCTTCTTTGTATTGCCGTATGTTTTCTCCAGACTCCAGATCGAGATGTCTGGAGAATTTGAAATCAGTCCATCGCCCCATCTTAATAGATTCTGCTTGATCTGTCAGCATACGACTTTTTATCAAGGTCTGTTCTCTGCTGACACGGTCTTGGAGCAAGGCTTTGAAAATGTCATCGCTGGTTATCATACATGATATCTCGCTGATATCATATCGCCCAGAACGATGGCCTGTCGTACTAAACTCTTCTCCTGTCCACCGCATGTCTGTCTCAAAAGAGCATAGGTCAACGTATGTATCCATCAGCTCACCAGAGTTGTATGCGCTTTGCCTTTCTATATGTAGCTTTTGAGATATCACGTTCAGGGCGGTTGATTTTCCGCTGCCATTTCCTCCGTATAAAATGGTGATCGGCTCGAAATCCAATCGAAACATCCCGACACCAGACAACACTTTGAAAGGATACATGTTGGTATGATACGTATTACTGACATGTACGCTGTAATAATCATGAAGGTAGTTTTCCTCCGAATACTCTGACGGGAAAATAAAATTCTGAAGATATATCATGACGGGTTCTTTCTAAAATCCGCAGCACATAAGTTTATTAATCTTAATAAGTTCTTTGAACAACAAAAAGTAGATCTGGTTTTCCATGTCAGATTTTCGCTTATCTTAGTGCTGCAAAACAAAACAAGCAAAATCATTGCATGACATGGCAAATATAAATATAAAATATGAGATAATCACTTCTTCTGGAAGAATATTTCACTTGAGAGTGACGAAATGCGTCTATAGTCGTTCATTATTGTTTGGAAAATGTGTTTTCTGGTCTTTTATAACAGTTCATGTGAAGTTGTTTTTGTATCTTTGTACCTCAACTCTCGTAATAACGCTATAACTCTCGTAATAACGCTATGCAGAAACGTCCATTCGATGGCATTCTCCCATACAGGATGGAAGGCTCGGCAGAGTTGCCAAGTGGGGCAGGGGAGAACATGTTTGGTGCGTGGAAGAAGGTGAAAGCGAGACTGGAGGAGTAATCTAAATACACCTGATAACAAATTGTTGACAATAAATATATTCCTATTTAGCGGACAACGAACAAATACGAACATGAAAAAGATCATAGTAATATCTACGAGCCTGCGTCATGGCTCAAACAGCGACATGCTCGCTGAGAAGTTTATAGAAGGTGCCAAAGCAGCTGGAAACGAAGTGGAAAAGGTCTCCCTGACGGGCAAGAACATCCAGTTCTGCAAGGGCTGCATGGCTTGTCAAAAACTGGGGCGTTGCGTCATCAAGGACGATGTGAACGACATCATGGCCAAGGTGCTGAAGGCTGATGTGGTGGTGTGGGCCACCCCCATCTACTATTATGAGATGAGCGGACAGATGAAGACGCTCATAGACCGCATGAACGCGATGTATGAGCAGGATTACCAGTTCCGTGACATCTATCTGCTGACCACGGCTG
>CAMOWU010000192.1 GCA_946628545.1 uncultured Bacteroides sp.
TTTAATGAATAGGAACACGAATCATACGTTCCGTCAAAATTCTTTCTGCATGCTAAAATTGATTGAGGTTGTCCATTAATACACCAGAACTGATATTCAATAGGTGCCGTTTCGGAAATCAATTGTTCACAAATGATTTTAGGTTGAATGTAGTGATAGTGAGCTTCAAAATATTTTTTGCTATAATCACTCTTCATCCATTGATTTAATTTTCGGCGAGTTTCCTCTCTATCGAGTGTTTCTTTGTCAAAGCAAAATATGTTGAAGTCGCAGCCATGATTGCATTTTAGAACAAACTGGTCTGGGAGTTCGTCGAAGTTGATCTCATCGGCATTGTCGTAAACATGAATAAGTGGAACTAAGATATTGCCCAATCCTTGCTGGACAACATAATTCCTCACTTCATATTTGTCTGTGCAGAGCGTTTTGAGTGGATGTTGCCAATAGCGTTCCAACCACATTAGTTTCTCGTTGAGGTCTTGTGGATTGCTGTAATTAAGTTTTTTGCCAGTTTTGGCATAGTAGAACATTCTCACTTTTCCCCAACCCTTTCGGGGCCAGAAATGAGTGAATGTGAAGTCTAAATATAACTTATAAAGATAAACGATGAAATCGATGGCCTTGTAGTAAATAAATCGGAAAGTCATATAGTCAGTTCTGTTTTATCGGTAAAATCAACATGTAGTCTTCAAATCTTTATTTCAGCTTGTCGTATAACTTATAATAGTCGAATACGGCTTTGAGTTGCTCATAGTTCTTGCCATTATCGATATTCACTTTTTTCAGCCCCATGTACTGATAGGTGGGGTCTTCGTGTTGCCAGAAAAGCTTCATTTC
This sequence comes from uncultured Bacteroides sp., assembly GCA_946628545.1. GTDB lineage: Bacteria > Bacteroidota > Bacteroidia > Bacteroidales > Bacteroidaceae > RUG11857. Next base: position 838 of record CAMOWU010000192.1, read on the forward strand.
CTGATGGCTGGTAGGCAGTCTCAACACGGGTGTGCCTTGTAGAAGCTCCATGGCCTTGAACCAGATGTCGTCGGCTTTGGGGCAGAGTTTTATGAATTTTTCTTCATTGAACACCTCCTCGTGTAGGGCGTGGGGTGGGTAGAGCACTCCTGCATATCCAAGCGCAAGATGAAAGGCAGAGGATGTGTAGGTTTCAGCATAACATTCATCTAACGGATTAGTGTTGTGTAAAACACCGTCTTTGATGTTGATGATGCGGGCATTTACGCAGCATACGGCCTTGGGGTTCGTGTGATGTGCACGAACAATCCGGTCGATGAGATCGAAGGGGTAGATATGGTCATCATCGATCGTGATGATATTGACATCGGGGAAATCGCGAAGAGCTGGTATTAGTTTTGTGTGTGGCCCGAAGTCTTTCACATAGCGGATGTCCAGTCCTCGTTCTACCTGCCTCTGAAGGAAGATGGGCAGTTCCTTTCCCAGAAAATCCTTATCCGACAGGTAAAGCACTACTTTTTGAGCTTTCCTCGATTGCTGGAAAATGCTCTCTATGGCTTGAAAAACTCGTTCAATCCTGGGTCCATGGGTGGTGAGCGACACCACATATTGCTCGCCGTCAACACATTCTTCACTGATGCCCTTATCCTGTGAATGAAAAGCCAAGTCTATCATCTTTTGGCGCATTACATCAAACACTTCTGATTTATTCAAATTGATATTCGGGGCGGCGACGTTTCCTTCACCAGTCAAGATGTTCCTCAATTGATGTATAAGTCTCAAAAATATATTCATTTTTTCAGCTTCGGCGCTAAGTTCTTCTCGATTGTTGAATTTATTATCCTATATTTTACAAAAGTAGTATTTTTTTTCAATACAACACTAAAATTCACCAAAATTTACACTTCGCCAACTTCTATCATAACAAAACCTCCAACTCGATTGCCGTTTTTTCGCACATTATATTTAATTTTGCAACAAATTCGGCACTATGATGACAATCAGACCACATGGGTTGAAATCAGGACACTGGAAGCGACTTGCACTGTTAGCTTCCTCATGTTTTTTGTTGCCTCTGCTGATGCCTTCATTCGGTCTTCTCCGATATGGTGTGCTCCATTTCCTCTTTGCGGGTATTCTATTATGTGGAGAAGCATTTCCTCTGCATTCATCATTCGGTAGCCGACGGAGTAGGGGGGAGACCTTTCTTGTCAGCTTGTTGTTGATGCTGATTTTTTTCGTGCATTGGAATGAATGGTTTGCCCTTCATGTGAGCGGTTCGTCATGGTTGTCATATCTGCTGACAGGAATCGTCGCTCTCGTTTTTCTTGCTGGTGCGTCACCATTTCTTTCTTCGCTTCTTCATCGAATGATGGATGCACCCGACCAATCCGATGCTTCTCATTCTTCTGCCATGCACATCAATCTGCCGCTGTCGCGCCGCGACATTGTGGTGTCGATTCTCATGGCTCTTCTGGTGATGACCTTCTGCTGTTGCTTCTCACCCCTTTATTCCACCAACACTTGGTGCTCTCCGGCATGCTACCATACCGTGGGGAAGTCGCTCTGGAGCGGGTTGCTGCCTTATCGTGACCTTTATGAGCATAAGGGACCTTTGGTCTATGCACTCTATTCCTTGGCGACGTTGATCTCCTACAAGTCGTTTCTCGGCATGTATCTGCTCTCCCTGCCTTTTGCTTTCTTTTTCTTCTATTTCAGCAGGAAGGCCCTTCATGTGCTGGTTAATCGTAGTATCGACCCATGGTTCGCCATCGTCGGGATAGGCATTTATTGCGCCACTTGCTATTTCTGTGGAGGCAGTGTGGAGGAATTGCTGCTGCCTTTTTTGGCTTATGCGCTTTACGTGGGAGTGAAATGCCTCGGTGGTCGCAATGCTGACAACGTGGTTTTTCAAGCGGGGGCGGACGCGACACGTCGCGTCCCTACGAATAGGCAATCCTTCTTTCTCGGCCTTGGGGTTGCAGAATGCCTCGGTGGTCGCAATGCTGACAAAGCGGTGTCTCAATCAGGGGCGGACGCGACACGTCGCGTCCCTACGAATAGGCAATCCTTCTTTCTCGGCCTTGGGGCTGCAGAATGCCTCTGTGGTCGCAATGCCGACAAAGCGGTGTCTCAATCAGGGGCGGACGCGACACGTCGCGTCCCTACGAGTAGGCAATCCTTCTTTCTCGGGCTGGGAGTAGCGGTAGTGCTTTGGACCAAGTTCAATATCCTGGCTTTCTACTTTGCATACGGATTGTTTTTCATCTTCTATTCCATCCGTCATCATCAAGTCAGAGACTTCCTCCGTGCTTTGTTGCCTGCATTCTTCGGCTTTTTATCGGTCACGTTGCCTGTGGTCATTTTCTATGTATTCAATGGTGCGTTGGGCGACTTGTTTCAGGTCTATTTCCACGACAACCTTTTTCTTTATATGGATACAGGGGATATGATGGCAGTGGAACAGGTCAATGGTCCCATCGGACAACTGGCAACCATCGTTGGTCTGAACGTGCGCGACAATGCATTGTTTTTTCTTGTCATACTGCTTGCAGCCCTGTGGCTTGGTCGTAAGAACGCAGCTTTGTCGTGGCTTTACGTGCTGACGTTTGCTTTCACGGCTCTTTTCATTTTCATTAAACCAGATTACTATAAGTATTATTGCTTCATCCTGGCTGTTTTTGTTCCTTATTGTGTGTTGCCATTGTCGGCGTTGGCATGGCCTGCGGGAAAAGGAAAGATGCTTTTCTTGAAAGGAGCAGTCGTGGTGTTGACGGTGGTTTTAGTTCTGACGGGTAGTGACAATCTCTGGAAGATGAAACTCCAGAAAGACGATTATATCCAGTTCCGTTTTGCACGCACCATCATGAAAGAACCCAGTCCGACCTTGCTCAACTACTATTGTCAGGACCAGGGTGTGTTTGCTGTCACTGGCATCGTTCCGACCAACAGGTTCTATTGTGATTTCAATAACAGCTTGAGTGATGTTCATCAAGAGCAAGACAGCATCGTGTCTTGCCGCGGCGTACAGTTCGTCGTTTCAATGATTAAGTTCAATTTTGACGGTTATGATGTAGTTGATCAGGCTGTTTGTCCAGTCAAGGGCGTGACGTTTTATTTGTATAAGCGAAAGGAATAATGATATTATTTGTAGGGCTAATAATTTTTAATAGTGGGATAAGGTATGATTCTTCAGCAATGGTTGATTTTGGCTGTCGCTTTTGTCTTGGCAGTCGTTTGTATGTTGTTCATCAAGGACAAGAACGAAGATAGCGCTAAGCGCATATATCTGAAGCGAGGCTTGGTACTTGTTGTTTCCCTTACGGTTTTTGGCATGATTTCGTATCTGTTGCCAACCGCTCTTGTTGTGGAGGATGAGTTCAATAAGAGTGAGGTGAAGGTGATAGGAAGTCCAACGGTGACAACCCAGTGGGGATACGTCATACCGCTTGATGGGTTGGAGAAGTCGTCGGAATATGTGGTGAACAAAAGTCTTGACACGCTTGTGCTCTTTCCCATCATCTATAGCCGTGCAGGCTACAATGCCTACGACTCTTCTTCGCTCTCCACTCAAGTGGTGGATATACCGCCAGGCGAATACCGCAAGGCAGATTTGTCGATCGCCACATTCTTTGTGGTGCCTGAGGAAGACTTGCTCACCATGACAGAATCGAGCCATGAAAGGGATTACGCCTTGATGACACGTCCTCAACTGAATATCTTGATCAATCGGATTGTGATTGAAAGTGTGGCGACAGAAGCAGATTATCCCCTATAAGAAGGGACATGTAGGAGGTTCGGCATTCCTGCCGAACATGATCGCGTAGCATGTAGGAGGTTCGGCATTCCTGCCGAAC
>CAMOWU010000193.1 GCA_946628545.1 uncultured Bacteroides sp.
TTCCGGAGAGGAGAACTCTTTTTTTGTGCCTCTAGATCATCTAGAATATCTAGAGAATCTAGAGAATCTAGAAAATCTAGAGAATCTAGAGAATCTAGAAAATCTAGATCATTACCAAAAAAACGGAACCACGTTGTATTGTGGTTCCGTAATTCTTATCGTTTTCTTTTACTATTTGATATTTTTCCTGATCTTAGTGAGGTAGGCCTGCATTCTGTCTTCATCTTTGGTGTCGATGATTTCAATGAGTTCCTTCATCTCGGTGCGTATCTGTGCTACTTGGTCTTTGGTGTATGGGTTGAAGAGTATTTCCCGCAGCAGGCAATCATCTTCGCTAAGCACTCCATGTGCAATGGCCATGTGGCGCTTGAAGGTGGTTCCTGGAGCGTCTTGATGCTTCATCACTGCAGCAAAAGCAAAAGTGGAGATGAATGGAATACTCAATGAATAGGCTACTGTCTGGTCGTGTTCGTCGAACGTGTATTCGCAGATGTTGAGTCCCAGTTTTGAGTATAGGTCACGGAAGAATATCCGCCCCATGTAGTCCCCTTCATTGATAATGATGGCGTTTTCGTGGTTCAGTTGTCCCAAATTAGCAAAAGTCGGACCGAACATAGGGTGTGTGGAGACATAGCGATACCCGCATTTGTCGTAGTATTCTTTGAATCCGGACTTGACCGAAGAGATGTCACTGATAATGCAGTTCTTGCTGATATGCGGCAGTACCTTGTCGAAAACCTGAAGTGTAAATTTCAGACTTACGGCGTTGATAAGCAAATCAGGGTTGAAACTATCGATTTCATCCAAAGAAGTGAATCGTAGCGTGTTGTACATAAATCGCAACCGCTTGGGGTCTATGTCATAGACAGCCACTTCATGTTCAAAGCTGAGTAGGTCGGTGAAGAAACTTCCCATCTTACCTGCTCCCAGGATAAGTATTTTCATATTGATTGTTTATTGTATTCGTTTATTCATTCAGTTTTCCACGAATATGACATCACTACTTGCACGAAACGTTGATTGTCATTCTTTCGTTCTCAAATTCGTGAGAAAACATATTTAATTTCTGTTCATCACCTGTAACTGTTGGTTCACAGACTCTTCGTGGATGGCTTCGAATATTCTTTTGATGCATTCGGGATCAATGCCGCAGAGGCTTCCTTGAGCACCGCGCTTGTCAATGATCTCTGAATAACGGCTTGTCTGGACGATATTCATGTGGTGCTCTTTCTTATATTGACCAATCTCGCGAGAGATGCGCATTCGTTTGGCTAAGGTGTCGATGAGCAAATCGTCGCATTCGTCAATCTGTCGGCGCAGCATGGTGATGCTCTCGGTTGTCGTGATTTCTTCTCGAATGACAAGGAGATTGAGAATGTAGTCGAGGATTTCAGGTGTCACCTGCTGTTTGGCATCACTCCATGCTTCGTCGGGGTTGCAATGGCTTTCTACGATCAATCCGTCGAAACCCAGGTCCATGGCCTGCTGGCATAGTGGCGCGATGAGGTCTCGACGTCCACCGATATGGCTGGGGTCGTTGATGAGTTTGATGTTTGGGATGCGACGGCGCAGTTCAATGGGTATCTGCCACATGGGCAGGTTTCGGTAGATTTTCTTGTCGTAGGAGGAGAATCCGCGGTGGATGGCACCAATGCGTTTGATGCCAGCTCCATGTATGCGTTCCAATGCTCCTATCCACAATTCAAGGTCGGGGTTGACGGGATTCTTGACCAGAACAGGTACATCAACACCTCGAAGGGAATCGGCTAATTCCTGAACTGCAAAAGGGTTTGCGGTAGTACGTGCTCCTACCCACAACACATCGACGCCTGCCTCCAATGCGAGTTCTGCGTGATGGGGTGTGGCTACCTCAGTGGCAATGAGCATACCCGTTTCTTCTTTGGCACGTTTTAGCCATGGAAGGGCCTTCTCTCCGTTGCCTTCGAAACCTCCTGGTTTCGTGCGGGGTTTCCATACGCCTGCGCGCATGATCTTTATACCAAATTTGGCCAGCTGACGTGCTGTGTTCAATACTTGTTCTTCTGTTTCTGCACTGCAAGGACCTGCAATGACGAGAGGTCGTTTGTCTTCTCCTGGCAGACCTAATGGTTTGATGTCAAATTCCATATATGCTTTGTTTTTGTTTGTTTCTGATTGAATAAGAAAATGTATATCAATGCTTCATTGATTGTTTCTCTCTGTAGTGGTTTAAGAACTTGAATTGCTTTTATTCGAAAACGTCTTTGATGCGTTTCAATGCTTCTTGCATTTTTTCGTCTTTAGCACACAGGGAGATGCGTACATAGCGTTCGCCGTTGCTGCCAAAAATGAAACCAGGTGTGATGAATACCCTTGCCTCATGGAGCACTTTTTCTGTCAGGTCTTCCACATGCTCAACGCTTTCTGGAATACGTCCCCAGAGGAACATACCTGTCTGCTTGGGATCAAAGGTGCAGCCCAGTGTGGTCATGATTTCTTCGGCAATCTTGCGACGTGGCTTGTAGTTCAGCACATTGGCTTGGTAGTGCCATTCATCGCTGTTGTCGTAAGCTTTTGCCGCAGCGAGTTGTAGTGCTCGGAAAGTACCAGAGTCGATGTTGCTTTTCACGCGAAGGATCCAGCTGACGAATGTGGCGTTGGTGGCCAGCATACCGACGCGCCAGCCTGGCATGTTGTAGCTTTTGCTCATGGAGTTGAACTCGATGCAGCATTCCTTTGCTCGAGGAACTTGAAGGATGCTTAGTGGCTTGCTCTCGTTGAGTATGAAACTGTAGGGATTGTCGTTGACGACCACGATATTGTGACGGAGTGCAAAGTCCACAATACGTTCATATAACTCTGTTGTTGCCCTGCCACCTGTCGGCATGTGGGGGTAGTTGGTCCACATGATTTTCACTCCACTCAGGTCCATTTGCTCCAACTCTGCGAAGTCGGGGTGCCAACCGTTTTCTTCTTTCAGGTTGTAATAGACGACTTCCTGTCCCAGCAGGCGGCTGAGGGATGTGTAGGTCGGATAGCCTGGGTTAGGAACGAGTACCTTGTCGCCTGGATTAGCCAGTGCAAGCGTGACGTGAAGTATGCCTTCTTTAGAACCGATCAATGGTTGGATTTCACTGGCAGGGTTGAGTTCCACACCATACCAGCGCTTGTAGAATCCAGCCATGGCCTTGCGAAGTTCCGGTGTACCTACTGTGGGCTGGTAGCCATGGGCATCGGGGCGTTGTGCCACTTGGCAGAGGGTGTCGATGGTCTCAGGGGATGGGGGCATGTCTGGACTGCCAATGGCGAGACTGATGATGTCCTTTCCCTCTGCGTTCAGGCGTGCAATCTCCTTGAGTTTTGTACTGAAATAATACTCCTTGACCGATCGGATGCGGTCGGCGGGTTGAATCGCGGTGTTATAAAGTTGATTTTCCATCTTGATATTCTCCTAATATTTTGAATTGTTTAGTTAGAGGTCGGGTTGCGTCTATCGACTGACGGTAGCGTGTGTAGTCATCGTATGTGACATCCACGTAGAACATATATTCCCATTCCCTGCCGATAATGGGGAGTGACTGGATTTTTGTGAGGTTGATGCGATAGAAAGAGAAAATGGACAGTACTTGTGACAAACTTCCCTCAGAGTGGGGTAGGCTGAAGACGATGCTTGCTTTGTTCGACTTGTTTGGCCGACAAAGGCTATCTGCCTGCCATGGATCGCTGATGACCAGAAAACGCGTGAAGTTGTGCTTGTTGGTCTCTATTCCTTCTTCCAGTATCTTCATTCCATAGAGCGGGGCTGCGAACTTGGAGCAGATGGCTGCATGACCATGAAGTTGTTTGCGGCTGATTTCCTCAGCGCTTCCAGCCGTGTCGCGTCCTTCCACAATCTTCATCTCTGGATGGCGGTGTAGGAACTCGCGGCATTGCATCAAGGCCACAGGATGGCTGTTGACTTCCTTGATGTCGCTCCAGTCGTCGTCGGGCAGGCATAGGATGCTGTGTGAGATACGGAGCTTATGCTCACCCACAATCGACATGCCACTGTCGCGGAGCAATTCGTAGTTGTGGAGCAGGCTGCCAGCGATGGTGTTCTCTATGGCGATCATGCCTATTGTGTTGCTGTCCTGATGCATTTCTTTGAATACGTCTTCAAAGGTGTCGCAACATACCAGTTCAATCTCCTCTCCTCCGAAATACTTGTGAGCGGCTATGTCGTGGTAGGAACCAACGATGCCTTGTATTGCCACTTTTCTCATAATCCTGTCTGTTCTGTGTGTTATCTTGTTGTTTCTTCGTTTTAGCACTTTTCTGTCATGTCCGTTTCCCAGTGTGTTCTGCTGTCATATTTCATCATGATAACAAAAAAATCCCGCTTGTTTGGAGCGGGATTCTATTGCTTTTGTATCTTGTCTATATGCAGTCAACTTGGCTTGCTTATGCACATACAATCACCCGCTCTTCTTTATGGCTAAAGTAAAAGTAAAACGAATAATAATATGCAGCAAAAGTGACGTTCATTTGATGTGCTGTTTTTTTCTTTGTGCAAAATTAGTACTATTATTTCAATTAACAAGGAAAAAGTCAATTATTTTTCGGGTTCTGATAACTTTTTTTCAAGAAAACGT
>CAMOWU010000194.1 GCA_946628545.1 uncultured Bacteroides sp.
TGCGCTGTCCGCCTGGCGATTGGAAGGTGACGAACCTCTCGGGCGGTGAGCGCCGTCGAGTGGCCCTTTGCCGTTTGCTTCTCCAGAAACCCGATGTGCTGCTGCTCGACGAGCCCACCAACCACCTTGATGCCGAAAGTATCGACTGGTTGGAACAGCACCTGCAGCAATACGAGGGCACCGTGATTGCAGTGACCCACGACCGCTACTTCCTTGACGATGTGTCGCAATGGATTCTCGAACTCGACCGTGGGGAGGGTATTCCCTGGAAGGGCAACTACTCCTCTTGGTTGGAGCAGAAGAGCAAACGCATGGAGCAGGAGGAGAAGACGGCATCGAAGCGCAGGAAGACCCTGGAGCGCGAGCTTGAATGGGTGCGTATGGCTCCCAAAGCCCGTCAGGCCAAAGGCAAGGCGCGCCTTAACTCCTACGACAAGATGCTGAATGAGGAACAGAAGCAAAAAGAAGAGAAGTTGGAAATCTTCATCCCCAACGGTCCCCGTCTGGGCAACAAAGTCATCGAGGCTCAGCATGTGGCAAAAGCCTACGGGGATAAGGTGCTATACAGCGACCTCAACTTCAACCTGCCTCCCAACGGCATCGTGGGTGTGATTGGTCCCAACGGAGCAGGCAAAACCACCCTCTTCCGACTTATCATGGGACTTGAAAAGGCAGATGAGGGGCAGTTTGAAGTGGGCGAGACCGTCAAACTCAGTTACGTCGATCAGCAGCACAGCAGCATCCAGCCCGACAAGTCGGTCTATCAGGTGGTGAGCGAAGGCAACGAAACCATCCGCATGGGAGGCAGGGATGTCAACGTGCGCGCCTACCTTTCCCGATTCAACTTCAATGGTGCCGACCAGGAGAAGAAGTGTGGTGTGCTGTCGGGCGGTGAGCGCAACCGCCTTCACCTCGCCATGGCGCTGAAGCAGGAAGGCAACGTGTTGTTGCTCGACGAGCCGACCAACGACATCGACGTGAACACATTGCGTGCCTTGGAGGAAGGTCTTGAAGCCTTCGCTGGTTGCGCCGTCATCATCAGCCACGACCGTTGGTTCCTCGACCGTATCTGTACCCACATCCTTGCCTTCGAGGGTGATGGTCAGGTCTATTACTTCGAGGGTTCCTACACCGACTACGAAATCAACAAGGCACGACGGCTTGGACAGGAAGAGCCGAAGCGAATCCGCTACCGCAAACTCATGGAAGAGTAAGTTAGGAGTTAAGAGTTAAGAGTTAAGAAAAATAGACTTTAGGCTTTTTTAATCGAGTAGGAGATAAACACCTACGATTAGTGTTTACCTCCTATTCGATTATGAATATCAAATGTGTCGGAGTTAGTCGGATTTGATGCACTGGTAGGCGAGTCGTTCGTCGCCATTGTCGAGATAGATGATGCCGCAATAGGTGAAGCCGTGTTTGGTGATGTTGTGCTGCATGATGAGATTGTCCCTGTGGGTGTCGATGCGTATGTTGGGGTCGTGGAACCAAGAAAAAAGGCGGCCCGGAGGTCGCCTTTTTTCTTGGTTATTAGTGATGTCGTCTTGATTACTTCACGAGCACCTTCTTGCCGTTCAGGATGTAGATGCCGCGGTTGAGTCCCTCAACGCTGTTTGCGTTCTTGCGAACGATGCGTCCGCTGAGGTCATAGACGTTGGCTTTCACGTTCTCGCCATTGACTGTGGCAATGCCACTGGCTGTTGCCTCGTCGGCGATGTTGACTGTGATGATGTAGCGCTTGCTGCCGTAGTTGAGCGAGAGGCGAGTGGTGTACATCTGTCCTTCAGCAGGTGGCACGAGGCAGTAAGTGGTGATGGTAGCAGTACCGTCTTCCTCGATGAAGATGTTCACTGAGAAGGCCTGGTTCTCAAGTTGAGTCTCGTTGGCTGGGTCGATGACATATCCGTTGGCGTCGAACCAGAATCCCTCGGCCTCGTCGTAGAAGCTGCCGCCTCCGAAGCTGGAAGAGTTGACAGCGGCAAGCAAAGTGCCGTTCTCATAGAAGTCGCTGACGCTCTCAGCCTCGAGTTTGGTCATGGCCTCGCTGAGGTTGAGTGTCTGTGATGCCTCTTCCTCTGGGTCGGTGAGCACAACCATTGTGCTTTCAGCGCCTACGTCCTCGCGTTCGATGAGTTCCTCAACGATGTTGACGTTGATGATCACTGTCACCATGTCGCCAGTTGCTTCATTGACAAAGAACCAGTTGGTCTTGAAGGTGTCGCCCACAACAGGTCCACCTGCATCTGGATAGAGATAAACATCGTAGTTGCCGTTGGTGGCAGAGAAGGTGAGTCCTACGAAAGGTTTGCCGCCCCATCCGCCATTCTGACCGTCCTTGTTGTACCAGAAACCTGGGTAAGGAGTACAAGTGAATGAGTTGGAGTACTGAATAGTAGTGGCTCCGCTGTCGGGCACTGCGATGGTGTAGTGCTCTGGTTCGTTGGTACCGATCAGTTCATAGATAGCAGCCATGTCGAGTGCTTCAGAAGTGATGGTGGTGAAGGCCACAGCGGGGATGGTGTCTTGGATGTCAAGTTCGTAGGTGGCGAGGTTCTTGAATTCTTTCACTGGTTCGCCAGCTTGGAAGTTGACAGTGAGGTCGATGGTGTAGGCCTTGTCAACGTTCACCACTTCGAGGATGGTGTGGAACTTGTCGCCGTCCTTGTTCTTGTCGGGATACTGACCGATGGTGAGTGTGGCAGGAGCACTGTAATCCACATAGACAGCAGCTACGTCAACCGAGCTCTTCCAGGAGCAGATATTACCGTCGATGTCCATCCAGAAACCTGTGGCGCTGGTGGTGTAGTTGGTGCTGTGGTTGTCGGTGTTGTTGTGCTTGAATACCCATGAGTTGGGGTCTCCACCCAGCAGTTCAACCATTTTTGCCTCATCGAGCTTGTAGTCCTTAGCGTCGTAGTTGCCGCTGGTAGAAGGCTTTTTGGTGATTTCCACCACTTCGCGTCCCACTTCGATGACCTCGTCGGGAATAGGCTCCTTGACGATGTTGAGGGTGAGGATGTATTTCCAAGCATCGGTGCCATTGATGAGGTAGAGTTCAGCGTATGGAGCGTCGCCAACCTTGAGTGTGCCTGGGTTCTGACCCACTTGGCAAGTGGCGCTGTCGGAGGCAGCTGAGAAGCTGAATCCCTCGATGAAGAAGAGGTTGTTGGCGCCGTACTGGTCAACGAAGCACTTGTTGGTGGGGTCACCAGTGTTGGGGTCGTAAGTAGGTGAGAGCCAGTATCCAGAGTTGGCTGTGCTCGTATTGGTGAGCGAGTCCTTGATGACGTCGAGTTCCTTATCGAGCTGATAAGAATAGAGACGTGTCTGGAGGTCGGCTTCCAGCACTGCTGATGGGATGCCGAGTGCCTGGATACCTTCTGCCATGGAGAACTTCAGTTCGGAAGCGGTGTAAGTGCCGCGTGGATACTCCTCGATAGAAGCCTCAGTCGTACCCTTGATGGTCAGTTTGGAGAGCACTGGAGTGGCTTCGATGACGGGCAGTTCGTTCACCTTGATGGCGAGGTCGAAAGTGACGCTCTTGGTGCCGTTGCCCATGGTGATGGTGGTGGCGTAAGTCTTGTTGGCCTCGCAGTGGCTAGGGTACTGTCCGAGGTAGAAGACGAGACTTGTAGGTACATTGTCAACAGAGTCGATAGCTACTTGGTTGTAGAAGAAGGCTTTGTCGCCCCATTCCACAATCTGGCCCTGTTCGTTCATCCAGAAACCGCCGAAGCCGCCCTGGGTGTAGTTGCTCTGCTGCACGCCGAGTGTGTCGGTGCAGGTGAAGAAGATGGCGCCATCGAATGTGGCTTTCTCCTCATTGGCTCTGACTGACGCAGTGTAAGCAGTGGCGAATTCCTCGGCTGATGCATATCCCATAGCTGGAGCTACTTCGGCCAGACTGAATTCAACAGCTGATGTCTTGTAGCTGGAGGCCGGGTACTGATCCACAGTTGCACTGTACTGAGCTTGCGCGTTCATGCTGCAGCACAGCGCAAACGCAGAAAGAATAGAAGTAATACTGTTTCTCATAAAAATAGTTGTTAATTAGTTAATGTGTAATATTAAAATGATTGTTCGGTCAGAATGATTATGGACATTAAATATGCCCTGGTAAGTGAGTTTTTGTTTTGTAGGTTGAAGTGGATGAGTGGGCATTATATCCGGAATGCGAATGAGTGATCCGCTTCGTATCCATTTCAAGTGCAAATATAAATGATTTTTTATTCAAATAATATTTATTTTGAAAAAAATGGTGAAAAACGTGTTTTTTCTTATTTTTTCTCGTATGAAAATGCAAATAATGCATAAAAAAGTGTTAAACCCACACTTGAAATGTTTTTTATCTCTTCCTGTGGCGCAGAATGTCGATGATGGAGAAGAGGGTGGCTAAGGCAAGGAAGATATAGAAGAGCGACCTGTTGGCCCAGGAATGGGTAGAGAAGAAATCGTATAGTTGGGGCAGGCCTATGAACTTGAGTCCATAGACTATGCCCTTGACGATGATTGTCCCGAAGACTTCAAGGCAGAAGAAGCACATCAGGAATCTCTTGACGTATTTGCCCATTTTCCTT
>CAMOWU010000195.1 GCA_946628545.1 uncultured Bacteroides sp.
TTAGTTTTTTAGCAATTCAGGTGCAAAGATAATGTCTCCCTTCCCAAACTGCATGAACTATTTGCACAATGCTTGGAAATCATGTAACAACTTCTCTTTTTTTACAAAAAAGAACAGGGAGCTGCGACAATCGTCACACCTCCCCTTCCGTTCGACAAGTCATCAGCCTTACTCGAGGAAACCGTCCATGATAGCGGTTGGAGCCGCATTGCGGTCGAAAGCCCCCAGCTTGTAGCCACCTGGCAGGCACTGAGGTTCCCAATAGAAGACTCCACGGCAATGACCGTTGGTCTGGGTGCGTGCCTCGTGTATCACCCGGGTGAGCTGGCGCTTTCCTTCTTCCATCTTTTCAGGATGCTGCATATCAACTTCAAACCCTGTCTCCACAATCATGACGTCGCAATGATATTTCTCGCTCACATGGCGGATGTTGGCGATGCAGTCGGTGATGATGTCGTCGGCTTTTAATTCAGGATGTCCTTCCATGGCCCAATAGGGATAGAGCGACATGCCTATCATGTCGAACTTGCCTCCATACTTGAGCAATGTGTCGAAGTGGTTGTCGTAGAGCGACTGCCGATGGCCGCGGTCGAGGTGCACGATGACAATGGCATTGGGGAAGACCTCTTTCACGGCATCGTAGCCAGTGCGTATGAAACCTGCGTACTGCTCTGGCTCCGTCTTGAAATGGCCCATGCTATGAGTGATGATGGTGTGGCCCAAAGAGTCTTTCACTTCCCATCCCCTTTCATTGGTTTTCACGCTCCAAAGCATTCCGTTGGTGGTTTCGTTACCCACTTGCACCCATCGAGGCTCGATGTCGTTCTCCTTCAGCAGAGTCAGCACCTCGACAGTATGGTTGCGCAAGTCCTGTTTCATCTCTTCAAACGTATGTCCTAACCATGCCTTGGGGATTGGTTGCTTGCCTGGGTCGGCCCATGAGTCGCTGTAGTGGAAACCGACCATGAGGTCCATGCCCAGGGCTTTCACGCGTTTGGCCATGGCCAGCAACTCATTCTTGTCGCACGACCCTCCACGTGGATTGACCCACACACGCATGCGGATAGCGCTCATCTGGTAGTCGTTTTTCAGGAGTTCCAGGCACTCACGTTCTTTTCCGTTCTTGTCATGAAACTTCACACCTTGGCGCTCCTGCCCTGTGAGAAATCCGACATCGGCTCCTTTCACAAAGTCTGTGTCTTTGGTCTGTGCTCCTGACAGCAATGGGAGAGCCAGGATCAACATTGAAAAGATGAATCTATTCATAATCTCTTGTGTTTTTGATTGCTTTTACAAATGTTTACAAAGATGCCTTCATGCGCATGATGGTGAACGACATAGGAGCGAACTCGTAATCGAACTGCTTGCCGAATTTACCAAAGAGTTGGGTCTGAGGCGACAGTTTGGTGGGTTGTTCGAAAGTGTTCTCGTCGTTGGCATCACCAGAGAGGGTGATGATCTTACCTGTTGGGATCACGTTCTTGGCTCCCTTGATGTTGAAGGAGCGACGATATGGTTTGTCTGTGCCATTGACAACTTTGATGACCAATTCGCCTGTCTGCTCGTCGTATCCAGTCTGGCAGAAATAGTGGGTAGGCTCAGCTGGTTTTGCCACAGTCATCTCCTGTCCATCTACATAGAGGGTGGCTGCCATAGGTGTCACAACGATTTTGATATCATACCATTTATTAGTCTCCACGGTCTGCTGGGCACGACGACCCACCACGTCTGAGGCGCGTCCTCTGCGGATAGGCTGCACGGCTGTTGTACGGTTGCCCCATCCTCCAATATTGGCACCATAGCCATTGCGTCCTTCCTGGTCCATACCGTAATAGATGAAGAAGCCTTCTGTTCCTCCAGTCTTTCTGGCTTTCAGATTGAGTGTGTAGTTGTCGGAACTGAACGCCGGGAGCATTGCCATGGTGAGCAATTCATTGGAAGTCTGGCTGATTATGTCGCCATCCACTTTCCATGTTCCCTTCTTGCTTTGCAGCTGGTTGGGTTGTATGGTCTGTACCTTACCGTCGGCAGTAGTGATCTTGATATCCTTGAAGTCGCATTGGGTAGCGTAGCTGCCAAGACCTATACCGCCAGCACTGAATGGCTCTGCAGGCTCAGCGGTGGTGGGCTCACTGACAAACACATTATAAGTTGGACGGTGCTCGGCGGCCATCTGCTGCACGTAGTAGGAGGCTCGGCCATAGACCTCTGAACTGTTGATATGGATGAGGTTGCAGGGCCAGTCGCGACGGTTCTCGTTCTCAAAGAGCGGTGCATAGCTCGACATCTTCACCACGTCGCTGTTGCGTTCCATACCCAAGATGAAAGCGGCTTCGCTCAGTGCTGCCAGCAGGTTGCCCGCACCTACCCCACCATTGCAGGCATACTCACCGACATAGATATCGTGAGTGCGTGGAGCATCGTCGAAGAGGTGGTTGTTGGCAAAGAAGAAGTCGGGGTTGCGATACCAGTGTGGATCGACCATGTAATCACCTGGAATCTGTTCCAACAGATGGTCTGTATGTCCCAGTGTGTTGATGAAGATGATCTGTGGATATTCAGCCTTCAGACGCTTGAAGATGTAGTTGAAATGGGTCACGTACTCAGGACCGACGTTCTCATTGCCTATCTCGACATATTTCAATGGGAAGGGTTTGGGATGACCTGCCTCTGCGCGCATCTTAGCCCACTTGTTGGTGGCGGGGTCGGCCAAAGCATAGTCGATGGCATCGCGGAAGTCCTGAATCACTGCGTCCATATCCTCATCGCTGCTCGCGAAGTCACCATTGCGCACAGAACAAGACATACCGGCATTATCAACGAACATAGCATCCATGCCAAGGTCTTCGCAGAACTGCAGGAACTCATGGTAACCCATGCCCCATGTGGCACGGTAACCCCAAAGGTCCCACTCGCCCCGACGGGTCATCGGGTCGCCAAGTGTCTCCTTCCATTTCACGCGGTTCTCATAAGTGGCACCTTCAACAATACAACCACCAGGCCAACGCATGAACTTGGGATGGAGATCGACGAGCATCTGTGCCACGTCGGCTCTCTGTCCGTTCTTGCGGCCTTTGAAGGTGGCTTGTGGAAAGAGCGAAACGTAATCGACCAACACTGTACCTGCCTTGTCGAATTCAAGGGCTAACTCTCCTTTGGGTGCCGTACCCTCAGCGGTAAGCGTTGCGGTCAGCTCTGTCCAGTCTTTCAACGACTTGTTGCTGAAGCTGAAACTACCCAATGAGGCACCTGTCTCACTGTCGCGCAAGCGGGCGGTGATGGTTCCCTTGAAGTTGCTGCTCCGGACATAGAAGCGGAGGTCGTATTTCTCGCCTGCTTGAAATCCCATACCCCAATAGCCAGTGTTGGTCAGAACGGCCTTGCCGCCCTGCCCTACCTTCTTGATATCGAGTTGCATGGCATGAGGGGTGTTTTGATGTAGGGGTTTTGAGGCTTCCACCACCTCACCAGTCACAGTGCTGTTCTCTCCTTTCACCTTCCATCCCGTCATCTTCTTCTCCTCCATGTTCCAGGGAATGTTCCATTTGCGGTTGTTGCGATGCTCATAGTTCATGGCATCAATGGCCCATGCACGTCCATCGCGGTAGGTCATGCTTGATGGGAGGACATGTTCCTCGAAACCGCGGTTCTGCACCAATTCGGCATAAAGACCGCCATCGCCGGCATGGTTGATTTCTTCGAAGAAGATACCATAAAGATTGGGCGAAACCACGGCTCCTTTCTGTCCGAGGTCGATCTGGATGGGTTCGGTTTGAGCAGTTGCTGAGAGTGAGGCGCTCAGCATCAATGCTGAAAACAAAATTTTGTGTGTCATAATTAGTTAAGTTGATAGATAATAGTTTACGAATGCAAAATTATATTGTTACACGAAATAATGAATGAAATATTCGCACAAAGTATGTAACAAATGTAACGTTTCATTGTATTGACAAGAGATATCAATTCAAATCACCACCAAAAGTGGACTTCTGTAAATTACTCGTTCATTGTATTGATCATCCAGAAAAAAGATGTATTGCAAGATAGACTCTAATAGGTCATCGTTATCTTTTCCTTGAAATCCTAATAATATTTTATAAATTGTTGATATAGTGTGTAGTTTCTATATGTTGATAGGCTTAGGAAACACAATGGAAACCGAAAAACATAAAACATCGTAAAGAAAATAATAGTATAACATATCATAACTTGGAAAACAATGGAAATTTCCCGATTTTGGTATTTATGGTGTGTGTTGCAATGAAAATACATAAGAGGATTCGAGTACATGAAGAAAGAAATGTAAAGATGACGTTTTGATACCGCAATGAGGCAAAATCGCCTTCTTCATCTTATTTAATAATTGATTTTGCCATTATTTGGTAGATTTTTATTAACTTTGCGTTTATGCAATATGCGCATGACGAACAATCTGCGTTACATACATCGGCAAATGACCCTAACAAGCCTATAGGCTAACATAAAATAACGGAACGCCCTCGCAGTGTATGCAAAAGGTTTGGTCGCCTGTCGAGACACTGCTTGGGGGTT
>CAMOWU010000196.1 GCA_946628545.1 uncultured Bacteroides sp.
GGAGGGGAGTTTTTATTCTGGATTGTAGCCGAAGAGGGAGAGTTCACGGTCGGAGTTGCGCCAGTCGGGATCAACCTTGACAAAGGTCTCGAGATAGATGGTTTTGCCGAAGAACTTCTCCAGCGACTTTCTCGTTTCGGTAGCCACCTTCTTCAGCGCGATGCCTTTCTTGCCGATGATGATGCCTTTTTGGGATTCCCTTTCGACGTAGATGACTACGTTGATGTGTATATGGTGTTCATCTTCTTTGAAGCTTTCCACGCCCACCTCCACGGAGTAAGGTATCTCCTTGTCGTAGTAGAGCAATATCTTCTCCCTCATGATTTCACTGACGAAGAATCTCGCCGGTTTGTCGGTGAGTTGGTCCTGGTCGAAGTAAGGTGGGGCTTCGGGCAGCAGTTCCTTGATGCGTTTGAGCAGCGCATCGACATTGAACTTATGAAGTGCCGAGATGGGGATGATTTCCGCCTTGGGCAGAGTCTCATGCCATTGCTCCACGAGCTGGGTCAGTTGTTCCTGGTTGCTGAGGTCGATTTTATTGATGAGAACAATCACCGGCACCTCCATTCGATTGACTTTCTCGAGGAAGTCGTTGTTCTTGTCGAACTTCTCCACAGGGTCGGTGACGTAGAGCAGAACATCAGCGTCGGCCAGGGCACTTTCCGAGAAGTTGAGCATCGACCTCTGCAGCTTGTAGTTGGGTTTCAACACACCTGGAGTGTCGGAGAAGACAATCTGCGACTCCTCGTCGTTGATGATTCCCATGATTCTGTGCCGAGTGGTCTGCGCCTTGAAGGTAGCGATAGATATTCTCTCCCCGACGAGTTGGTTCATGAGTGTGGACTTTCCCACATTGGGATTTCCGACGATGTTGACGAATCCCGATTTGAACACTTTGTTATCCATTCGAAAGTTGTTTTTAGCCAAAGAAGCGCACCGCCGTTCAACGATGCGCTTCCATGGTGATATTTCAGAAAAACATGTTGATGGAGATCTTCTTGTTGTTCTGTTGTTCTGATTATTTCTTGCTGAATTGATCGCCATCGTATCCCCACTTCATGTAGGACGCACCCCAGGTGAATCCACCTCCGAAAGCGGTGAAGATGATGTTGTCGCCTTTCTTGAGTTGGGGTTCGTATTCCCAGAGGCAAAGTGGTAAAGTACCACCACTGGTGTTGGCGAAGTGGTCGATATTGATCATCACCTTGCTTTCAGGCAAGTTGATGCGTTTAGCGACCGCTGTTTCGATACGAATGTTTGCCTGGTGAGGAACGAGCCATGCTATATCATCGTTGGTGAGGTTGTTTCGTTTGGCAATGATCTCAACGGCATCCGACATGTTGGTGACGGCATGCTTGAACACCTCCCTACCCTCTTGATAAACGAAGTGCATACGCTTATCGACTGTTTCGTGTGATGGTGGACAAGCCGATCCACCCGCAGCCATGTGCAGTGGCTCGTAGTGGCTGTCGGTGCGGAAATAGGTGTCAATCAGTCCATAGTCCTCCTCTGTGGCCTCCATGAGCACGCATGCAGCACCGTCGCCGAAGATGGGGCAAGTGGTGCGGTCCTCATAGTTGGTCATGGACGACATGAAGTCACCTCCGCATACGACTATTCTCTTCACCCTTCCTGTTGCAATGAGTCCGGCACCCACTTCCATGGCGTAGAGGAACCCAGCGCATGCAGCTTCCATATCGAATCCGTAGCAATTTTGCAGTCCAAGGTTTCCGATGACGAGCGAA
This sequence comes from uncultured Bacteroides sp., assembly GCA_946628545.1. Lineage (GTDB taxonomy): Bacteria > Bacteroidota > Bacteroidia > Bacteroidales > Bacteroidaceae > RUG11857. The sequence continues at coordinate 1,746 of CAMOWU010000196.1, forward strand.
GCTGTTGACGGGAAATGATAGTCAGGTGTTGTTGTTGCGCAAATCATCGCCTCAATCGTCTGAGGATCGATTTTTGTTTTTTGCAGCAGCTCTTCCACAGCCTTGGTCATCATGAACGATGTTCCGTTGCCCTCTTCAGGTTTGAGGATATGGCGTGTTTTGACGCCAATACGTTTCATGATCCACTCATCGGTAGTATCGACTATACGCGACATCTCTTCGTTGTCAAGTATATAACTTGGAACGAATCCACCTATGCCAGTAATAACAGCATTGATCTTTCCCATAGTTTCGTTTCTCACAATATTTTTAAAGGGAACTTGTTTTATAACCCTTAAAAAATATGTCCAAAGAGTTTGCTATACAACAACCCCTTTGGGCACATTTTTTCAGTCATTAGATAGCTTCTTCTTGTTTCTCGATAGCGACTTTACCTCTATAGTATCCGCATGAAGGGCATACTGTGTGGTAAACGTAGTATTCACCGCAGTTAGGGCATTTGGCGAGTGTAGGAGCCACTGCCACGTCGTGAGTTCTTCTCTTGCGAGTGCTTGTCTTTGACTGTCTTCTTTTAGGATGTGCCATTTTTCTGTTATTTTTTTAATATTCGTTTTTAATTCTATCTTTATCGTTTCGGCTGACTGGACAAAGGTGTTCATTCGTCATCATCAACCATTGTGTCTGTGTCGTCCAAGTCATCTTCAAGGTTGCTTCGGTCAGCCAGATGTTGATTGAGTATCTCCATCATTGCGGGGTCGCACATTCCAGGTTCGTGTACCCGCTTTATCGGCATGCTCAGCGCCACAAACTCATAGACGAGGGGAGCCATATCGATAGTGCCTTCATCTTCCGGCACAATCACATAGTCACCTTCATCCATATATTCGGTTCCGAATTTGACGACAAGATCGTTGGTCGTATCGATCCGCAATACCATATCGGCCAGACACCTGTCGCAAGGGACATGAACCGTTCCCTCCGAATGTATATTGAGGTTGAATACCCTTCCCGTCCCTTCCACATGGATGGTGGTGTCGAGTTCACCTTGCTCAATATCACCCTTGAAATATTCAAAGAAAGAATTGTCCTCATGTGTATGGAAATCTTTTCCAGTGACATCAGAACGTTTCAAATCTATGATATATGCATTCATCTTGTTCATTCAATATGCAAAGTTACGAAATATTTTGCACATAGAGAGCCAAGTGTCTTGTTTTGTGCGTATTTTAGGCAGTTTTTTATGTTTTTATCGCCATGTTGGAACTACGCACGCACTTTGCGACTGCAAAATTAGCATGTTTTATTGAAATAAGCAAATTATGCCTGCAAAAAAAGTCAAGAGGAGTGAAGATGATTTTGGAAGGGGAGTATTGGATGTTGTTATTTTTTGAGTTCAATTCTGAAGGTTGTTCCTTTGCCTATTTCAGACGCCTTGACGTAAATACGTCCTTTGTGGTATTCCTCCACAATTCTCTTAGCCAGTGAGAGGCCAAGTCCCCAGCCTCGTTTCTTGGTTGTGAATCCTGGGGTGAAGACTGAGCTGAAATGAGATTTGGAGATGCCTTTTCCTGTATCCTTCACTTCAATGTTGACCTGCCGCGGATTATCTTCAAGAAAGATGTCTATTTGTCCCTGTCCATCCATTGCGTCAACAGCGTTCTTGCATAGGTTCTCCATCACCCATTCGAAGAGTGAAGCCATGATATTGACAACAACCGATTCTTGTGGGAAATGTGTGATGATCTTGACTTTATTGGAGGTGCGTTTGTCCATATACTCCACCACTCTGTTCATGATTTCACAGATGTCTTCAGGCTTGGGTTCTGGCAGAGAACCTATTTTAGAGAACCTTTCGGCTATTCTCTCCAGACGTTTCACATCTTTTTCCATTTCGGGCAGAAGCACATCGTCTGGATAGGTTTCCTTGAGCACTTCTGTCCAAGCCATGAGCGACGAGATGGGAGTGCCCAGTTGATGCGCCGTTTCCTTCGACAGTCCAACCCATACTTTGTTTTGCTCTGCCTTCATGGAAGTGAAAAGCGAGAAGATGGCAATGATGACGAAAATGATCACAACACTCAACTGTATATAAGGATAATAAGCGAGTCGAGTGAGGATCAGAGAGTTGTCGTAGCATATTTCAATATAGTCACCATTCTGCTGATAAGATTCCGGCATGATGGTGAAACGGTTGGTGTCGCCACTCAGCTGATGATTGGGCTTACCTGGTTGTGCGATACTGATGGTTTCCGTCTTAGTATCACCCAAGTCTTCCACCACATTGGGAATGGAGTCCAGAGTCATATTCTCCTGAACATTCGCTTCGGGCATTTCAAGGAAGATATTGATCACACGGCCATTCAATTTCATTCTCTCGCCCATCTGACGGATTTGTTCCATGGAGTCAGGTGTGCTGAAATGCTTGTTGAGGTTGCGATAAGCCACTACTCCACCATGTTTATCGAGCACCACCACCGGAATGGTGTTATTGCCATTGATCACCTTGAGCACAAGATTGAGGTCTGTGGTTTCGTCCGACAAGTTCAATGAGCGCATAGCCTCTGCCCACACTTCCATCTTGTTTGCCTCCTCTTTTTGGAGGTCTCGAGTCAGGATATTGGAAGTGAGCAGACTGCCTATAGCTATGAGTATAGCGATTACGATAAGAGCCACTTTGATGTGGCGAATTCTGTCAACCCATTGCATGTCAATACATATTCTCTGGTATTAGAAACGAAAATCACGGCTAAATATTGTATTGAG
>CAMOWU010000197.1 GCA_946628545.1 uncultured Bacteroides sp.
AAATCATTGATGAAAGCAGGCTGATTGCATAATTCTTAAATCGAACTCACGTTAACCAAATAACTTCCGAAACTTCAGTATAGAGCCCACTTGAAATAGTCCCAAATCGCTGATTATTGGATTGTAACATATTGATAATCAAATAGCAAATTTCGGCAAAAACACTTTTTCAAGTGGGCTCAGTATAATAATATAATAATTCGCAATTACAGTGCAAAAATAGTAAGGATTTTTGAAAAAAGAAAATTCTGTAAATAAAAAGAGAATACTCCAACACCTTTGAATGTCAGTTGACCATACTTCGGCAGTCTGGTAAAATGTGTATCTATTTTTGGGTGTGGTCTATCTCCCCGACTACATCGAGTCCGATAACGAAGAATGGTTTAAGGGGCATTTTGCAAAATCTTATTTGTTGGTTCAGAACAATTTGGAAATCAATGCGATGATAATGGCGACAATATAGAAGACGATCTTGACCACCCACCATATCAGCCACATGGCGATAGAGGTGACGATGCTCAGTCCCAGATAATTGACCACGGCGAGGACGATGAAGATCACCACGGCGGCGAGCATGATTTTTCCCACCCCCAGACCAACGTACATCAGGGCGTGGTTGTAGTCGAGTTTGGAATAGTCTTCCTCGGATGAGATGAATCTCGAGAACCTGAGCAAGAGGAGGAACAAGATGCATTGCGCCACGGGTAGAATGTCGTAGCAGAACCAGTCGGGGCTGTTGACGAATTTGGCGTAGGGCAAGACGGGGTTGAATGCATCGTAGTACTGGAAGACGAAAGGAGTGGCGAACAACGCCACGATCCAGAACATGATCTTCAGTCCCAGTTGTGTGATGACGTTGAGGTGTGCGTTGACTTTGAGTAGGAGGTCTTGGATGGTGCTGCTTTTCCCCTTGACGTTGAGTGCCTGCGCCTCTTGGAGTATGCGTCGGGCATTGACAGCTGAACCATGCTTGAGGCTGCTCTTGGCGTCTTCGATGAGGTCGTCTGCATACTCGATGATGGGCGAGTTGACGGGGTGGAAGGTGTCGCCGAGGATGTATCCAGTGTAACTCTTTCCGTCGTAGTCGTATTTCACTTTATGGTAGTGGAATCGGGTGACGACAGCGCGCTGGAAGCGTATATGGCAATGTCGTGTCTCGAGTTTGGCGTGTGAGTTTAGAAATCGGTTGAGACAGTCGTTGTAGGTGTCGTTAGAGGGATACAGGTTGTGTGGTAGCTCTGTCTTTGTTTCTTCAAAGAGGACCTCTGACGGGCATTCCTTTCGCCAGGGCAGAGGTTTCACCTCGTCCCAGTCGTCAAGATGGACATAGACTTGGTGGTTGGAACGTCTCTCCAGTTCCTGGATGATGCGTATGCTTTCGAGTAGCGTCTTATTGCCTTCACAGGTTTTGCATATCAGTTTCTTTTTGCCTGAGCAGGTCTCGCATGTGACGGTTGTACGTCCATTGCGACGATTCTGTCCGTGGCAGCGCATGCAAGTGACTTTTCCCGTACCTTCGCATCGTCCACATGTGGAAAATATCTCTCGCCTTCCATTGCATGATTGACATGTCTCCCAAACGTCGTAATATTTAGTGACGTATTCGTATTGCCAGACGGTTTTTCCACTGGAATAGTCCTGTCGAGGTCGAGAGACTTGTTCTTGTTTTGATTTCTGTACATAACGCCCACCTTTTCCGCTACACGAAGAGCAGGTTTTGGCGACTTTACCATCAGAGCACGACGGACATTTCCATGTGCCTGATCCATGGCAGGAGGGACAGATGATAAATCCCTGCGCACCGCAGGTAGGGCAGTCCACCTCTCCTGATCCACGACAGGGGAAGCACGTCTTGGTGTGTTCAGATCCTGGTACGGTGTAGTAATGCACGACATCTTGGAAACGCCCTCTGACGAGTGAGCTAACCTCCACGGCCCAGCGGTCCACCTGTGAGGGCAAGGTGACGGTGAGGGGACCGACGCTTCCCCCCTTGTAGGGCTGCTGGTGCTCCACCACGCTACGGCTGTCGAGTTGGCTTTCGAGGCGGCACTCGTCGATTTCGTAAGGCGTGTATGCTGTGATCTCGATGTCGTCGCCATAATTGAGGAAGTATTCGGTATCGTCAGTGCTTGCGTATGCGTTGACTGCGTTGCGGATATGTTGTTCTTCTTGTGATGTCATGGCGGTTTATTTTTTATGAGGTGAGATAATGAATGCCTTTACAAGCCATACAATCAGCATCAGGCAGAACAGGCATGCGGCAGCGTAGAAATAGATGGTCAACCGTGGTGAGTACCCCTTGGCGTGGAATTTGCTGTAGTCCATCATCCGGGCGAGGGTGTAGAGTGTCGGTTGGTAGCAGCGAACGCTCTCGTCGGAATCCTTCTTGGCTTCCAAGGAGTCGGCAATCAGCGGCTTCAGCTTGTGGAAATCATCGAGACAGTGTTGGAGGTTGATGTCGCTCCAAACGTTTGTGATCACGCCGATGGTGTTGTCGTTGCGTGTGTTGACCCATTTCGATGTCTTAGCGACCGTGGAGTCGTTGGCCGTCTCGGTCGGTGGCGCGACGACTTGTTCTGTGGGTGTGGTGGCGTGGTGGCGTTTGCGCGATTTGCGTTTCTTGGCGTCGATTGTCGCGGAGGAAAAGATGGCAATCGCAAGCGTGAGCAGCAGGAGTCGGACGAGTCGTGTCATAGGGGATGGGTGGGTTAGAAATTGAATGATGGTGTCAGAATGTTAAGGGTTAACAAACCATATCATGCAAAAATATGAAGATCATGCGAGACTATCAAGTTTTTTTGCACTTTTTATCTGATTATTTCTTCCTGTACCACATTTTTTGGTACACCTTGGGTCTAACTTTGCATCGAAAACGGACTAAAAACACTCAAGATTATGTCAAAGCACTTATTAATGGATCTCAGGGCAGCCTTTTCGCCCGCCGACTCAGCCCATAAAGAATCGCCCAATGTGCCTGCCAAGAAAAGGGTCAGCACACAAAGCCCTCCAATCAGAATGAGATTGAAGAAGTGGAAACACCAGAATTCAGCCCTGTCGGCCCTGCCACTGGTATTTCCGTATCTCACAAACAATGTGTCAAGAAATCGTAGAAACATACCTTAATTCAATAAATTACGCAAATTCAGCTACACATGGCAAAAATACACATAAAATCCGAATAATCGATTTCCTTTGGAGTTTTTTTAGGATTTACATAACGTGAATTCGAGGAAAATAAATCATTTAGATTTTAGAGGAATAGATTTTGATATAAAACATGAATGGCCATGAATTTGACATGAATTTCTCATGAATTTCGGGAGAGGATGTTTGCTGTAGGATTACCTATTTGCAGACGGGGCGAACACTGGAGCCGTAAACACGGTTGTAGCTATACTGTCCGTTCCAGTATGCGTCGCCACAGAAGATGAAGAGGTGGTAAGCATAGTAGTGGTCGAAACCGTAGGTCTGTTTCGACGACCAGTAGTAACCATGGTACCCGTAGTTGCCATCGTTGAAGTAGCCGTCGTCCCAGCGGTAGCCTGCGGCAGGCAAAAACATCGAACATCCATTTTTTCCCTTGAACAATCTGCCTTGAACCCCATTGAACGACGCCTAGGAGGAAGAGCAGTTATCGAGTAGTTCTTTCATCTGGTCCAATGACGGCATGCACCAACTTCCTCCCCATGTGACGTGGGCAACATCGTATGAGGTGCCAGCGATGTCGGAACCAATGTCTTGCCATTCTCCATACAGACCGTTCTCATGGTAATCATCATACCATCCATCTCCGCCCGAATCTACACCTGAACCATACAAATAAGTGACATCATTGTAAAACTCCTTTTCCTCCGTCTCACCCCAAGCGTAATAACCGCCATAACCTTCCGGAACATTGGCACCCACGTTGCAGCACGCCCATTTAGTGCCGGAGGGCAAGCCGAGGTCGATGGCGTGGGGATGGTTGTCGTCGGGACATGTTGAAAGGGCTTTCTCTATAGGGATAAACTCCATACGGGAAATCGTTTCAAGAGGATGACGGCTGACACCCTTGCTCGTGTAGATTTTCTGCACAACTATTTCTTTATCTTCTTTCTTATCGATGGCAAAAACAATGCTGTCGATTTCGAAACTATTAAAGGCATAGAAGTTACCACCGTTTTTGTATATAAAAAGCAACGTTTCGTCATCTGTTTGGGCATTGGCGATGGTGGCGGCAAGGGTCATCAGCAGGGAAAGTATAATCTTTCTCATGGCCTTACGAGGATGAAAACCTGATTTATTCATAGATAGATGATGATTCGAGTTGATTCTGATGTTGCAAATTTACATAAAAATTTTGGCTTTATAAGCCAGCCGAGATAAAAACTTGAA
>CAMOWU010000198.1 GCA_946628545.1 uncultured Bacteroides sp.
GGACGAATCGCCCTGAAAGGGCATCATCGCTAAGCCCAGGGCAACGCCCTGGGGATATGTAGCACAAACCATCCAGCGCCCTGTAAGGGCAGCATCAATGAATCCATCGATGTTGCCCTTACAGGGCGCAACTACAAACCGCATCAACCCCCAGGGCGATGCCCTGGGCTAAAGGAAGGTTGCCCCTTCGGGGCGCACTTTAGGCTTTAGGCTTTGGGCTTTAGACTTTGGGTGAATCGCCCTGAAAGGGCATCATCGCTAAGCCCAGGGCAACACCCTGGGGATATGTAGCACAAACCATCCAGCGCCCTGTAAGGGCAGCATCAATGAATCCATCGATGTTGCCCTTACAGGGCGCAACAACAAACCGCATCAAACCCAGGGCAACGCCCTGGGGAGGTTGCCCCTTCGGGGCGATTCGTCAAACTTCTAACGCCTATCCTTCCCTCTGCCTGATTTTCCAATGTTCAGGATACAGGTTGTTGGCGCGGTTGCCAAGGTTGTTGACGAAACCCAGCGGAACACCCTCATGGGTGAGCAGCACATAGCCACGTGGCGTATCGCTGTCGAGCACGATGGATTCACGTCGCAGATAAGCGATGGATGTGGCGTGGTCGATCTCGGCTGTGGCAAAAGCGTCGGGTAGGAGGGCTGTACTCATGGCCAAGGTGTGTGAAGGGCAAAACTTCTTCCCCTTCATCTCGCCAAGTTCCACACCATGATGGAGGATATGCAGGCCCTGCATGAAACGGTCCAGTAGCTGCGAGAAGGCTTGCGGAAAAGCGCTGAACACTCCGTCTGCCTCGCGTAACTCATAGGATTCGGGACTTTTCAGTAGGCGCTTCCATTCAAAACCTTTTCCCACGACAGGCTTGGCTTTTTTCTTGTCGCGTTTCCTACTCTGGCCAGACTGCTCTCCAGTGCTCTCTTCTTTGACCACCGCAGCGGCGAAGAACCCCTCGCCCCTCGACTTGTGGGGAAAGAAATGGTAGCAGGGGAGGGAAGAACCGTCCAGCAAATTGCCACTGATTCCCCATGAAGGATCTGTGCCTATAGGCAGACAACGACCGCCAAGCTCGTTGCAAATCCATTCCAGATTCTCCTCGTCCTCATGCGTGTTGTAGGTGCAAGTGCTGTAGATCAATACCCCGCCAGGTTTCAGGCAGCGCCAGATGTCGCCTACAATCTCGCGCTGACGACGTTGGCACATCTTCACATTCTCCATGCTCCATTCAGATATCGAACCTGTGTCCTTGCGAAACATACCCTCGCCAGAACAAGGCACATCTGCAATCACCACATCAAACAACTCTCCTAAATATTGGAAATCAGAGGCGTAATTGCAAGTCACCACACTGTTGGGACACCCCCATTTCACCATGTTCTCCATCAAGATGTTGGCGCGTGGACGAATGGGTTCGTTCGACACCAGCAGACTACCCTGCGGTAGGCAACTCAAAGCCAAGGTCGATTTACCGCCAGGGGCTGCACACAAGTCCAGCACCAGTGAAGGCGTCTTCACGCATTCCTTCAGGATCCGCTCCACAAACATCGACGACGCTTCCTGAACATAATAACAACCTGCATGAAACAAGGGGTCGAAGGTGAAGGAAGGACGTTCGGGCAGGTAATAACCCGTCTCGCACCAGGGAACTCGTTCGCTAAGGGTGTCTTTCTGCCATTTTTCAGGATTGATGCGGATGCTGACGGGACTTGTCGTAGCTGTGATGGCATGCAGCAGCGCGTCTGCTTCGCGGAGCTCCAGCTGCGACCGCATTTCGTTGATAAAGTCGTTGGGTAAGTGGATTTCTGACATGTCTGGATGGATTGTTTACGGTGTCTGACGGGCCTTATGAACTTAATCCTTTTTGCGCAATCGCTCAAAGGTATGTATGCCTATGCGATATCTTCTTTTCATTGCGCTCGGCCATCTCATCGGACGCGACACGTCGCGTCCCTACATTCAGTTGCAAATTTAGCAATTTTTCCAGAGACATGCAATAGATGTGAAAAAACATTGACCATTGACCATTGAGCATTGACCATTGACCATTGAGCATTGACCATTGACCATTGAGCATTGACCATTGAGCATTGAACATTATTCATTGAGCATTGGCTTCGTGGGGTACGCAGGCTTCCAGCCTGCGACGCGTCCAGAGGACGCGCAATTCATCATTGCAGTCAGGGATGCCTGCGTACCCTCGTCCGCATGTCAGCATGCTATAGCATGCCAATTCGCAATTGTAGGAGGTGCGGCATTCCTGCCGCACAAAAGATTTGAAATAGAAAGCCTGATAATGCTGTTCGTCAAGAAAGACTTATGATAGTGTTCGGCAGGAATGCCGAACCTCCTACTGCAATGTGGGGTACGCATGTCAGCATGCACTCCTATACTCCTTGTCTCCTTTGAGAAATTAATTCTAAGGAGTATGGGAGTAAAGGAGTGTCGGTGCATGCGCCGATTGTACCTGCTTCCTCATCCGCATGGCATGGCAATCCACTCGTTGATGTTGTGGTCCTTGGAAGAGATGTTGATGCCTACCTTGGTGACAGGCCGTCCGTCGAGGGCGTATTTGTCGGCATAGGCTTTCCTGTCAATCTGGTCGAGAGCTTCCTGGGCGGTGTGGTCGTACTTCAGTTCCATGATGTAGATGCCGCGCGGCATTTTCAGGGTGATGTCGGAATTTCCTCGGGCCGACGACTCCTCCACCAGCACATCGGCACCGAAGGCGGTGAGGAGGGTGTAGAGCAGCGCATGGTAGTAGTGCTCGTTGCGGTTGTCCTTCTCCCATTGGTAGGGCAGACTCGAATAGAATGTCTTGATGGCCTCGATGAAGGCAGGGAGGTCATCCGTGCGTTGGAATGTCTTGTAGGCAACCATCAGAGCCAGACGGTCACGGTTGTCAACAGTGGTGTTGGTGATGTAGCGATAGAGATTGCCAGCGAACCCTGTTCGTACTTCGGAGTTCGGGAAACCGAGAGTGTATGTGTCGGAGTCAGAGTCGTAGTCCTTGATGGTGAGGTAGCCGCTTTGGTAGAGCACGGGCAATGGTGCTTGGAAGGTGTCGAAAGCGTCGTCGAATGTCTCGGACTCGCACACCACGCCTTCCAATTCACTCAGTTCGAAAGGTGGCATCTGTCGGAGCATGGCGATGAGGGCGCTGGGTGTTGCGCTGTCGAACCAATGCTTCTTGATTTGCCCCGATTTCAGTGCCTTGATAAGACTGAAAGGATTGTACATGTCAGTCATGTTCTCGCTGAAATGATACCCGTCGTACATCCGTTTCAGTTCCGCGAGTGTCTGCTCATACGTTTCACCACGCATACTGGCCATTTGCTCAATGTCTGGTCGCAGGCAGGTGGTGAGTTCCTCCTGGCTGATGCCGCAGAGACTCTCGTAGGCAGGTTGCATGGAGATGTTCTCAATCTGGTTGATGGTGGAGAACACACCCATTTGGGAGAACTTCGAGATACCCGTGACAAAGACGAACTGCAGATGGTCGTCGAGGTATTTGAGTGGGCTGAACAGACTCTTGAAGCACGAGCGCACATACTTCATGTTCTCCTCGTTGCCGATGTTGCCCAGCATGTGCTTGTCGTATTCATCGACCAGCACCACGACCCGTCGTCCTGTCTGCGCGTGGGCTGTGCGGACAAGTTTGTCCATACGCATGGAAGTGACTTCATCAGGGGAGGTGATGCTGTATTGATTTTCATATTCCGACAACATGCCATCGATGATGGTCTGCAAATCTTCAAGACGCTCAACGTCCTTGCTGAAGTCGAATCTCAGCACAGGGTATTTCTCCCATCGCCATGAGGTGGTGGCGATGAAGAGCTGTGGCTGTGGAATGCCGTCCTCGGTGGTGAACGCCTCGAAGAGTTCCCTGCGTCCTTGGAATACCGCTTCCAGGGTGGAAACGAGCAGTGACTTGCCGAAGCGTCGCGGACGACTGAGGAAATAAGGTTTTCCCTCAGTGATCATCTTGTAGATGAGCGGTGTCTTATCTACATAGACGTAGCCGTCGGTGCGTATGCTATGGAAACTCTGTATGCCTACGGGATATTTTCTCATTGTCGATCTACATTTAGGTTCTATAGAATAGGAGGTTCGGCATTCCTGCCGAACACCATTGTGCGGCATTCCTGCCGCACCTCCTACATGGGCACTGCAAATATAGCATTTTTTTACAAGACAAGCAATAGTTGTGAAAAACTTTGACCATTGAACATTGATCATTGACCATTGACCATTGAACATTGACCATTGAACATTGAACATTGAACATTGAACATTGAACATTATTCATTGACCATTGGCTTCGTGGGGTACGCAGGCTTCCAGCCTGCGACGCGTCCAGAGGACGCG
>CAMOWU010000199.1 GCA_946628545.1 uncultured Bacteroides sp.
AAAAACCCTATGGAACATATCCGTTGTTTGATTATTGGTTCCGGTCCTGCCGGATACACAGCAGCCGTCTATGCTGGACGCGCTAACCTCAGTCCTGTACTCTATGAAGGCATTCAGCCTGGAGGACAACTCACCACTACTGATGTCGTTGAGAACTTCCCTTCTCACCCAGATGGCATCACAGGTTTTGAACTCATGGACCTCATGCGTAAGCAGGCTTTGAGGTTCGGTGCAGACATACGCAGCCAAGTCATCACTAAGGCAGACCTGTCGCAGCGTCCCTATCGTTTCACTGCCGACAATGGCGATGAACTGGAGGCCGACGCAGTCGTCATTGCCACAGGAGCGTCTGCCAAATATCTCGGACTGGCCGACGAGGAGAAATACCGTGGCCAGGGAGTCAGCGCATGCGCCACTTGCGACGGCTTCTTCTACCGCAAGAAGGTGGTCGCAGTCGTAGGAGGCGGTGACACTGCTTGTGCCGAGGCCCAATACCTTGCCGGACTTGCCGAGAAGGTTTATGTCATCGTCAGGAAGCCCTTCCTCAGAGCCTCTAAGATAGAGCAGCAACGACTCTTCGACAACCCCAAGATCGAGGTGCTCTTTGAAACCAATACAGAAGGTCTTTACGGAGAGAATGGCGTCGAGGGTGCACACCTCGTCTATAGGCGGGGCGAAGCCGACGAGCGGCACTACGACTTGCCCATCGATGGCTTCTTCCTCGCCATCGGACACAAACCCAACTCAGATGTGTTCAAACCTTGGATAGAAACCGACGAGGTGGGATACATCAAGACACAGGGCAATAGTCCCAAGACCAACCTTCCTGGTATTTTCGCCGCTGGCGACGTGGCCGACCCCGACTACCGACAGGCAGTGGTGGCAGCAGGTAGCGGATGCAAGGCCGCTATCGAGGTCGATCACTATCTCAAAACCATCTAAGACTATGGCTTGCCCCGGACACCATTATCGTCCAGGGCAAGCCAACATCTTTTTAAACCTGACTTCTACCCGACAATGACCATCTTCCAACTTTACAGGCTGGTAGCCCACAACCAACGACTGGCTGCCCGTAGGCACCCCATGTTCTCCAGAGGCAAGTTCATGAAAGTGTTCGTCTATCTGATGGCGGCTTTCTGGGCAGGCTACCTCATCTTCTTCGGGGTAATCTTCGGCACTGCACTCCAAGAGGACAGCATCGAAGCCTACGACCGCATCAACGGAGGAATGATTTTCTTCCTCATCGTCGATTTCTTCCTCCGGTTCATGGCACAGGAAACACCGGCACAGGAAATCAAACCCTATAAGATGCTGCCCATATCACAGAAATCGCTCATCTCCATCTTCCTCGTGAGAATGGGTCTGCAGCCCTTCAACCTCATGTGGTTCTTCTTCCTCGTTCCATTCGGCATCCTCTGCATACCTCAGCTGTGGGGAATCACCGGACTCCTGGGCTTTTTGCTCGGATGGTGGCTGATGTTTGTCATCAACGCCTACTGGTACCTGCTGTGGCGCACACTCATCAACAGGAAGATGCTTTTTGTGCTCATCCCCATTGCCATCTATGCTATACTCGTCTATTTCGGTTATCTGCACGACTTCGACAACCAGTGGCTCTTCTATGCCACACTTTATCTCGGAAGAGGATTCATCGAGTGGAAATGGTGGAGCTTCATCATCCCTATCGCCATCGCGGTGATCATGTTCTTTGTCAACCAATGGGGACAGTTGGCCTCCATCTACAGGGAAATATCCAAGGAATCGACAGCCATGAAGGTCAAGACGCAGAAGATGTCCTTCCTCGACCGATACGGAGTGATTGGCGAGTATCTCAAACTCGAAATCAAGAGCATCAGGCGCAACAAAGTGGTCAGAAGCCAGTTCTATATAGGTGTCTTCTACACCCTGCTTTTGTGCCTGCTTCTGGCATTCACCGATATCTACGACAATGCCTTCATGAAGGTCTTTATCCTCATCTATTGTTTCGCCTGTCTCGGCACCATCACCCTCACCAACATCATGTGTGCTGAAGGTAACTACATGGACCTGCTCATGAGCCGTAAGGAGTCGGCGATGGCACTGCTCAAAGCCAAGTATCTCTTCAACTGCATCATGCTGTTGCTGCCCATGCTCATATCGCTCATACCTGTGGTGCAAGGCAAATTCACACTGCTCGACATCATCGGATGCATGTTCTTCGCCTCAGGAGTCATCTTCCCCTTCCTCTTCCAGTTGGCAGTCTATAACAACATCACCATCGACCTCAACAACAAGGTGACTGGAAAAAACAACATGAGGGGATCCAAGACACAAGTCATCATGTCGTTCGCCGCCCTCTTCTTGCCTATGTTCATCATGTATGGGCTCGTTGTTGCTTTTGGCGACAACAAGGTGGGTGCACCGCTCGTCATGCTCATCATTGGGCTCATCGGAACAGCGCTCTATCCCGTTTGGATCAAAAACATCTACAAGCGCTTCCTCGCCCACCGCTACGAAAACATGGAGGGATTCAGGAGCACCAGGAAAACTTCATAATCCCCTTTTCCCTGAACTCTTCACTTTTCATTCTCAACGCTTATTTCTTAACTCTTAACTCTTAACTCTTAATTCTTAACTAAATAATGGACCTAACAGTCAGTAACGTCAAGAAAACTTTCGGCACCACTGTGGCGCTCGATATCAATACATTCGTCATTCACTCGGGCGACCTGCTCGGACTCGTAGGAAACAATGGAGCAGGAAAAACGACTCTCTTCCGCATCATACTCGATTTGCTCAAACCCGACTCGGGCGAAGCCGTCATGTCGGGAAAGGTGGGCGAGGAAATGGTGTCGTACGCCACCTCCAAATGTGAGGACTGGAAAGACTACACTGGTGCCTACATCGACAACGGATTCCTCATCGACTACCTCACTCCAGAGGAGTATTTCTACTTCATCGGAAAGGTGTGCGGCATCGACCGCAGTGTGGTGGATGAACGGCTCCTCAGATTTGAGCATTTCATGAATGGCGAGGTGCTCAACCAGAACAAGCTCATACGCGACCTCTCGGCTGGCAACCAGCAGAAGGTGGGTATCATCGGGGCGATGATCAACAACCCGCAGTTGCTCATTCTCGACGAGCCCTTCAACTTCCTCGACCCCAGTTCGCAAATCGCCATCAAGTATATCCTTGAGCAATACAACAAGGAGACGGGAGCGACCATACTCATCTCCAGCCACAACCTCACCCACACCATCGACATCTGCTCGCGAATCACGCTGCTCGAACATGGAGTGATCCTCAAGGACTATTCCAAAGAGTATGCCAACCTCACTGCCGAAATCGATGCCTATTTCAGGGGTGAGGCCATCGACACGCAAACAGCATCGTCAGAAATCAAAAGTCTCGAGATTCACGAAACTTCCACCGTCTATGTCGTTGAGGGGCAGCACACAGAGGAACATCAAATCCCCACTACCTGACAAATTGTTATCCCATTGCTTGACAGCAAGAGGTTTGGCATTCCTGCCGAGTGCTATTGTGCGGCAGGAATGCCGCACCTCCTATTTGTCGTTGAGGAGGTGCATGTTGCTGCTCATGCTGGTGGCCTTACTGACAGCATGCCGTTCATCACGGCATGCTGATCATGTGGATTACCGTCAACTGGCCAGAGCGGCCATCAAACTCGGTTTCGACGTAGAGCCCGACGACAACCACCAGCTGATGATAGAGTCGGCGTCGTGGATAGGCACCCCTTATCAATACGGGGGAAACACCCGACGTGGAACAGACTGCTCAGGTATGGTCAGTGCCATCTACAAGCAGGTCTATCAGAAGGCGCTGCATAGGAGCAGTGAGGACATCTACAAGCACGATTGTCATCATATCTCACAGCATGCACTCAAGCAGGGCGACCTCGTCTTTTTCGCCACATCTTCCTCGAAGAAAGTGTCGCATGTGGGGATCTACCTCAAAGACGGGCGTTTTATCCATGCCAGTACTTCACGTGGGGTCATTGTCAGCGGACTTGATGAGGACTACTACCGTAAGCGATGGGTCAAAGGGGGTAGGGTGAAGTAGTGTGAAAATCAATGCGGCGGAAAATCATGTGTGTGTTGTGTGCGTTGACACAGAGCCAAAAGAAAGAGTGAGGAGATTTTGCTTAAAAATCATCTTTTTTGAATAGTAAAATTGATATACATCAAGAAAACGCATGTTTTTAAAATGTTTTCGCACACAAATTTGTAAATCATTGATTTTGTGACTAATTTTGCATCGTGTTTTTCATAGTATTAGATTTAAGGTTAACAAAGGTTGGGGATAAGGCGTTATCCCCTTTTTTTATG
>CAMOWU010000200.1 GCA_946628545.1 uncultured Bacteroides sp.
TCAATGGTCAATGTTCAATGGTCAATGTTCAATGTTCATCACTCGGATGAGTTCGGAATGTTGTCGTCGGGCTGCGACGTATCCAGAGTCGATCATCTGCTGTAGGCTTTCGCGGTCGTAGTCGGCGATGCTGTACTCCTTCAGATTGGGGTGGATATAGATGTCGGCGTCGTCGATGTTCTTGAGTCTTCGCGGAACGTCGGGACGAGTGTTGAACCACCTTGTCAGCAGTCCGATGGTGGGAACTCCAATCTTGAAGTCGCAGTCGCCCTGTTCCAGGTCGATGGCGATGATGATGTCGGCTTTGAGGCTGTCGCGCGCCACATTGACGGGGAGGTTGTTCACGATGCCTCCGTCGGCCATGTGTTTTCCGTCTTGATAAGCCAGGAGATTGCCTGGGGCAGGGAAGGCCATGGAGATGCGCACAGCGTCGGCCACCGAGCCTTTGTTGAAATCGACTTCCTCGAAGCCTGCACGGCTCAGGATGGTGCCCACGCAGCAGAACGGCCTCTGGATATGGTGGAAGAACTGCCCGTCCTTTTTGGCGAGTGCCTTGTTCATCTGCTCACGGAAATAAGCGCCCTTGAGCAGTCCTGTCAGATGCCGTGTGCTGCTGATTTCACCCAACTTCTCCCTGTCGAAGAGCCACATCCATTCCTCGTTGAGGAGCAACTGCTCGATTTCGCCGGCACTGTAGCCCGCCGCATACAGGCTGCCGATCACGGCTCCCATACTCGTGCCAGCCACACAGTCCACCTTCACACCCACTTCCTCGAGGTATTTCAGCACACCCACCTCGGCAGCCCCACGTGCCCCGCCGCCACCGAAGACCAAAGCAGTGCGCCGAGGGCGTTCGCTGGTGGGATTGCAGGCTATCAGCAGGAAGCAGAGAAGAGTGGGGAATGATATCTTTGCAAGGGTCATCGATCTACCTACGGCAGACTTTATCCATCCCGCCACAAATACCAGCCATTTCGCAACCCCTATGGGGTAGCTGTATGGCTGGCTACATTCTCTCATGCCTAACGGCATTTTGCCGTTCGCTTTGCGGTCAGTGTTCATAATGTACGGTTTTGGTGCCTGTTTCCCAGTAGGTCTTTCCTGAGATCAGTCTGCGGCTTTCCTTCTTGAAAGTGACGATAAAGTCGTCCTCCACTTTTTTCGACTCGTAGATGTTGGCTTCGAATAGGTATTCCTCGTGCGGTAAGCCAATGATGCGTCCCTTGAAATCATGTTTGCCAAAGACGGTCACTTCGCGCTGGCTTTCGCGTCGGATGCTGTCGATGCGGAGTGAGTTCTCCACATATTTGCGCTTGCCAGTGAAGTCGCGGAAGAGGTCGGTGTAGTGCTCGCGGCAGAACTGTTCCAGAAAGTCTTTGTAAAACTCTTCTGATCTCTCGTCGCTGTTGCCTGTGATGATGTCGATGATGCTTGGCGCGCCTTCGCGGTGATCGCACGAAACAGGAATGAATGCCAGCACCGCCAGGATCAGATAAATGCCATATTTTCCCTTCATGTTGCGCTATCGTTTAGATGCCCACAGGTTTCATCTTGCAGTATCGTTCATACCACTGTCGCTTTTCTGGAGTATCGATAGGGTCGTATTCAGAGATGATGCAGCCCGTATAGAGGTCGTCTGCCAATGCAAGGATGATGTTAGCCAACTCTATCGTATCCTCAAATTCCTTGCCTTCGGGACAGAACATCCGTTCTCTCTTGATGGCCTCATATCCGTAGATGGCACCCATGATGTTGCCGGTGATTGACCCTGTGGAATCGCTGTCGCCGTCGTGATTGACTGAGGCAATGATGGCTTCCTGCATATTGTCGATATGCCGGATGGCACAATACAAAGAGATGGCCCAGGCCTCTTCGGCTGTCCAACCTTCGCCCAACTGTCGGATGGCGTCAGCGTCGGGTGTGTCTGAGTGGGCTAAGCGAACAGCCGTCAAGGTGAGTTGCTTCAAGAACTCCTTGTCGTCTTGTGGCTCGTCCATCTTCATCATGATGTCAAGTCCGTCGTTCACAATGTCTGTGATGGACTCCTTCACCTCTTCCGGTGTCAGGGGTACAATCCGCGAGATGAGCAACGTCATCAGTGCTGCGGGCAGGTAGCCCAGTGGATGCAGATGCGTCACCTTGGCGATATGGGCGCCCGCTTGTGCAAGTTGCGCTGAGTTGTAGAAGCTATGTGCGGCCATGAAAAGCCCCATAGGCGCCACTCGCATGATGCCACCGCAGCCTTTGCTGTTGTTGTGTGGTTTTTGGTGATTGAGGATGGCTTCGCAGGCGGTCAGGCAGGTTGTTCCTGGAGCGCGGCGATGAGCCAGTTCGGGAAGGTCGCGCAACCAGGTGTAGTGGAAGTCGTTGGTGAGGATGTCGCGTTTACGTCCTGTTTGCGTGTAGTACCAGTCCAAGTAGGCCCCATCCACATAGTCCTCCGGTTTTCCACCGATGCCGCGCATACAGCCTCTCGTCATTCCCATCAGCATACCGTTGGCGGTGAAGAGTGTCATTTGTGTGTCGTCGCTCACCAATGTCTTTCCGGTTTTCCAGTCGATATCGAACTTGGTGATGCCCGCTTTGCCATAACTGTGGAGAATGGCGGAGCGGCTCATGAACTCCACGGGGTAGCCAAGGGCGTCGCCAGCAGCACCAGCCATCAGGCTGCCACGGATGCAGTCCTTGATACGGACTTTGCGTTCCTCCTTCCTGCTGGCAATCGTCTCGACGTATTGCCCGATGAAAGCCACCTGTTCTTTTGTCTCGGGAGTCACCCGGTGGCTTGACTTGGGCATCTGAGAGAAACGGTTGCGCAGACTGGTCAATGCGTTTTCGAGAGTCGGCACTTGCATACTTTCTGCCAGGAAGCAGGCCACAATGGTTCCCGTCCGGCCTACGCCTCCCCAGCAGTGGATATACACATAGCCATCGTTGCGCTTCGACAATTGATTGATTCTGTCGATCAGCCTGTACACATCGTAAGTGCTCCTAGGGATGCTCACATCGCGAATCGGGAAACGGTCGTAGGTGCAGTCGTCTGGCAACAGGTGGGCATAGGGATTCAGTTCGCCTTCTTCTGTCAGGTCAATGAAATGACGCACACCAAAATGCAGCATGTGGCGTATCTTGTCTTTCGCTTTCTCTCCGTACTTGTCGCCAGGGTACTCCCCAGCGAAAAGGCAGCCATCGCCAAGGTAGAAAGACTGGTAGAGTGGGCGAGTGACGAAAGCCTCGAATCGGTCATTGATGTCGAGCAGCTCTTGGGGCAGCAGTTTCCGGAATTTTTCGCTTTGGTCTAGCAGCAGTCGTCCTTGCGGATGGAAGAAAGAATGGCCATCCGCTATCGAAGCCGTCATTGCACCGATGGTGTCGGAGTCGCCTCCCATCGATATGGCCAGACGCAAAGCCTTCAGGTCATTCGTTCTTTGGAGATAGGCCATAATGGCAATAGGAACGCTTCCTTGACAAGAGACATCAAATGTGTAGCTGTCGCGGATATCCTCCAGTTTGATGCTGAGGTTGTATCCGAATTTGTCTTCTATGTACGACTTGATGCGCTCTCTTGCACTCCATTCCTCATTTCGCTGGATATACACGCAGGCTGCTATGGCCTGCGCTCCTTTGATTCCCTCTGGATGGTTGTGCGTCACTGAGGCTGTGATGCGGGCAAGTTCCAGGGCCTCCTCAAGTGAGTTGGCATACATCCCGACTGGGCTCACACGCATGGCTGAGCCGTTGCCGAAGCTGCCGTATGGCTGGGGATGGTCTGACATCAGCCATTTTTGGAACATCCCTCCATAACCCGCATAGGGGTATCTGCGCCCCATGTCCTGCATGATGCGCACAAGGCTGTCGGTCCCATGCGTGGGGTCCTCCATCAGCCATTTGGCAACGGCCAAAGTCATCACTGTGTCGTCTGTAAACCGGCTCCCTTCTGGCAGCAGTTCAAAATCCTCTGTCTTAACATTATGCCGTTCTCTTGTAGAGCCGACAATATCACCAATAATTGCTCCTAACATAGTTATCTTGTTTCTTGCAAAAGTACAACAATCTCGTCGTAAATCAGCACATTTTACCATAAAAATGCAGTCAACAGCGCAATGTTTAGCATCATGCTCCATATAGTCGGTGCCATATTGCAATATTTGACGAAAGGCACTGATAGGAGGTGCGGCATTCCTGCCGCACAAT
>CAMOWU010000201.1 GCA_946628545.1 uncultured Bacteroides sp.
ATTTAACAAGCTTATTTGGCGAGGTATTTCTTTTTGCCTTGGATGTAGATGCCCTGTTGAGGGATGGCCGAGAGTCGATGACCTTGGAGATCGTAGATGAGGGCTGAGGATGACTCAGGGCTTTGAGGGATGTCGTCGATGGCAGTGACATCGGCAGTGGCCTGAATACCGATTTCGGCGGCTGATGTCCATTTGTTGCCGTTGATTTCGGAGAGAGCGACAAACTTGAGATAACGAGCGGCGACAGGTTTGGACAACTTCGCCACCTGGAGAGAAGTGGTGTTCTTGAACTCACCTTTCGCCACGGCATTGCCCCAGGTCTTTCCGTCGTTGCTGAGATAGACCTCGTAGCCCTTGACCATACCGTTCTGGTTGCCGTCCTGTCGTGCCATGTAGGTGAAAGCCGTCACTTGGTAAATGCGGATCATATCGACCACCAGGGTGTGGGGACATGCCGGTTCAGACCCCACCCACTCGGTATGCCAGAAGCTGGAGTTGTTGTTGTCGAATGCAAGCCGTGCTTCGTTGCCACCATGCTGGCTGTCGGCGCTGACGAGTCGCCATCCCGACTTGCTGACGTAGAAGTCGAAGGTGTAGGTCAGCGTCTGGCTGTCGAGGAGTCCGTCCTTGGAGCAATAGGCCTTGATGGTGCATGCGTCATTGTATTTTATGGCGGCGGTATAGCGTTTGAAGTCATCTCCGTCGATGCTGTAGTAGATGTCAGCCCCAGTGGTGGGTGTGGTCATGCGTATGGTGCCGTTGCTCAGTCGTTCACAGCTGACGGGCTGGCAGACAGGCATTTCAGTCCTTGCCAGTTTGTGGACATCCGTGTTGGAAGCGACAGGGATGATGAGGAATCTGAACGGAGTGTTTTTGGCACGCAGTTCATATTTCTCCATCACATCAGGTCCGCAACTGGCGTTTCCGAGTCCTCGTGTGGCGGCATCGAGCGAAACGACGGTATTGGCGCATTTCTTGAACTGGTAGGTATGGCGCGAGCGGTTGCCTCGGTCAGTGTAGTTGTCCTCAGGTCTGAAATGCACAGCCGACGCCGCCATTTGGTCGGGTGCGACGAAGAGCAGTCCCTGCTGCTTGTCGTTGGTGAGGGAGATCCATCTGACCTCTTGCTTCGTGCCATGTTCCTGCGGCAGGATGTACTCCTCGTACTGACTGGTGACCGTGCTGTTGTAGATGGCAGGCAGACACGCCTCCTTGCGGTCGCGGTAGCTGTCCCAGGGTCCACGTCCGAACCACTGGAGCTGTTCCATGGCAGCAGGCATTTCGAGTCGCAGTCCAATCTTAGGAATCACGGCGCCGGTGGAGGCAGGACGCACGAAGGCATTGACCATCACTGTACCTTCGGCACAGACGATGAACTGCATATCGACATCGAAAACCGTTCCGTTGAGTCCTGTGTATTTGCTGGCAAGTTCGATGGTCACGGTCTTGCCGTCGTCAGCCGTGTTGTACTCACAAGCATTGCCTTTGACCGTGAGGCGGCGCAATCCCATGGCGTCCCAACTTGCCGTTTGCCTTCCATCATTGTCGGTAGGCAGTCGGAAGAGGTTGAGCAGCAGTGGTTTCGCCATCATCTGCACACCATCGTAGGCATAACCTGAGATGGTGCCTTGCTGTTTGCTGAAGACCGCCTGGAAATGCTCTCCGGCGACGGTGAGCGTCGTTCCCTTGTCGATGACCGAAAGGGCTTTGCACGCATCGAGGGATTGGAGGTCGAACATCGGTTTCACGGCTTTCCTGACGGGTAGTTTTTCCTCTGCGACCACATATCCTTGCTCGGCCCAGAGTGTGCTCTGGCGTTGTGTGGCAATGAAGTGTATGAAAGCCTCCTCGCTGATGTCGAGTGCATCGGCTGGCGTAAGGTCGATGTTGACCAAGGCGCTGTCGCCTGCAGCCACCTCATCAGTGATGTCGCCCTGTGCCAGCACCGTCCCCTGTTCGTCGGTCAGTTCATAGCGGATGTCGTAGGTTGAAGTGGGGAGGAAAGCCATCTTGTTCTTGATTCGGAAGGTGGAATTCCTGTCAGCTACCGCTTTGAACTCGATGGGTTGATAGACCTTCTTGGTGTTGTACGACTTGGCAGTCAGCGACCAGTCGGGATGAACGAGTCCGTTGATGCAGAAGTTGCCGTCGTTGGGGTTGTCGCCGAAGTCACCTCCATAAGCCCAGTATTGCTGTCCGTTGGTGGCTTTGGTGAGCAGTCCCTGGTCCTTGAAGTCCCAGATGAACTCACCCGTGAGGCAAGGATATTTCTCGTAGAGGTCGAACATCTCCCTGACGTTGCCCATGGAGTTGCCCATGGAGTGGCTGTTCTCGCACTGGATATGCGGTTTTTGTCCGGTTTGTCCCTGTCGCGATGAACCAATCCAGCTGATGGTCTCGTAGCTGCCATACATAGTGCTCGACACGTCTGCATAGTCGCTGTTGCCTTCATAGTGGGTGAGTCGTGTCTTGTCGAGCGCCTTGATGGCCTGAGCCACATACCTGAAGTTGTCGCCCCCTCCACTTTCGTTGCCGAACGACCAGAGACAGATGCAGACATGGTTGCGCAACCAACGGACATGGTTTTGTGAACGCTCTACCATGGCGTTGCGGAACTTCTGCTCCGACGAGAGCCGTTGGTTGGCATGGCACTCCACATTGGCCTCAGCCAGCACGTAGAGACCGTATTTGTCGCAGAGGTCGTAGAAGACGGGATCGTTGGGATAATGCGACGTACGCACGGCATTGATGTTCAGCCGTTTCATGGTCTTGATGTCATTCTCTATCTCTTCGTCGGAGATGGCGCGTCCGTTGAGGGGTGAGAAGTCGTGACGGTTGACTCCGTGGAAGATGATGCGCTGTCCGTTGATGGTGAGCGCACCGTCAGCCCTGATGCCGACCTCTCGGAAACCGACTTTACCGCCACGTATATCCACCGTCTCCCCCTTCTCGTTTCGGAGTGTGAGCGTAAGGTCGTAGAGGTATGGCGTCTCAGCGGTCCAGAGGTGAGGTGCTTCCACGTCCATATCCAGACTCAGTTCGTCGGACACCTTGGCGCTGGCCTCAGCAATGACGGTTCCGTTGTCGGTGATGCGTGCCTCCACGGTACCCTCCTTCACTTGGTCGGCTCCTGTGAGCGACACTTTGACATTGGCGCGTGCATTGATGTAGGAATTGTCGAGGTCTGTGGTGAAGAAGTAATCTCTTATCTGGCTCTTCGGTGCTGCCCAGATGAAGCAGTGGCGCTGTATGCCCGTGAGTCGCCAGTAGTCCTGGCACTCGAGGAACGAGCCGCTGGTGAAGCGATAGACCTGCAGTGCGATGCTGTTCTCGCCATTGTGGATGTATGGAGTGATATTGAACTCAGAAGGCAGGTAGGAGTCCTCGGAATAGCCGACCCGTTGTCCGTTGATCCAGAGGTAGTAGCCATGCCCCACTCCATTGAAGCGGACATAGACATCTCGTCCTGCCCAGTCATCGGGTATATTGAACTTGCGCCGGTAAGTGCCGACGGGGTTGGGCATAGAGCTGTTGTAGGTGAACCATCCAGGACGGTCGGCCATGACGGAGAAGGTCGATTCGTTGAAAGAGAAAGGGTAAGCCACATTGCAATAGAGTGGTTTGTCCCAAGGTTTGTTGTTGTGCAGTCCCCAGACTTGCCAACTCGATGGGACGTCAATGTCGGTCCATGCAGCGTCGTTGTAGTCAGCGGCACACATGGTTTCCCAGGCCTTGGTTGGCGAATTGACCCAGAAGAACTTCCATGTTCCGTCGAGCGACTGGTAATAAGGCGAAAGAGATATATCGTTGCGAGCCACGTCGGCCTCCGTTGCCATGGGGATGGCGATGGTATGCGCTGTTTCTCGGTTGACACTGGTGATGGTGGGGTCGTCCCATTCCTTTCCGGTCTGGGCTTGTGTGGCAAGTGCGCAAGCCAGCATTGCCACAGTGAGATTGATGTTGTGAAAGTTCTTCATCTTGGTTAGGTCGGTATAAAATTATCTTTATGTGGGAACACATCACGTCATTCCCCTTCGGTGCAAAATTACATAAAAAAGGGCAATCCACTCATTCTTTTTGTATCATAAGCTTTAGATATTCGTTCAAAAAGCGGTAATTAGGAGGTGCGGCATTCCTGCCGCACAATATTGTAATCTG
>CAMOWU010000202.1 GCA_946628545.1 uncultured Bacteroides sp.
CATGCAGTTTGGGAAGGGAGACATTATCTTTGCACCTGAATTGCTAAAAAACTAATCAACTTCAAAAAAAACACAGAAAGAATATGAGACGAATTTTTTTAATGTTTGCTCTGACATGGATGACATTGGCGATGCACGCCTACACGGTCACCGACACCATCTTCAACCGCAGTCAGCATGAGGACTATGCCTTTGGTGCCGACATCAGTTTTGTGCCGCAGATGGAGGGATGGGGCACGAGATGGCTCAATATGCAAGGCAAGCAGAAAGACATCCTCGACATCTTGAAAGAACAAGGTATCAACAGCATCCGACTACGAGTGTGGACTGTCAACAGTGGTGCAAGCAGCAAACAGGAAGTAATCAACATGTGCAAACGCGCCAAGGAGAAGGGAATGTCTGTGATGATCGATTTCCATTATAGCGACACATGGGCTGATCCAGGCAGCCAAACCATTCCTTCAGCATGGAACGACCACAGTGTGGATGCTCTCTCAAAGAAAGTCTATCAACATACATACGACGTGCTGAAGGCCATCAAGGATGCAGGTGTGGTGCCTAAATGGGTACAGGTGGGCAATGAGACGAAACGTGGCATGCTCTATCCTGTAGGACAGACCAACAAGGGTGGCTCAGTGGCTTTCGCACGTTTTGTGCAGAGTGGTTACGATGCAGTGAAAGCTGTCGATTCCACCATGCAAGTCATTGTGCATTTGCCTGATGGACACGACAACTCGCTCTATCGCAGCATTTTTGACGGACTGAAGAAAAACGGTGCCAAATGGGACATCATCGGATTGTCTGCCTACCCGCGCTGGTCGCATCTGGATGGCCCGACGATGATCACCAGGGTGATGAACAACATCAACGACTTGAAAGCGCGCTACAAGACACCGTGCATGGTGGTTGAGACCGGACATTATCCCAACAAGGCCATAGAAGGCAACCAATATCTAGTGGGGTTGATGGACCGCATGATCAAGAACGGCGACTTGGGTTGCTTCTATTGGGAACCAGAGTCCATGGGAGGCTACGATATGGGTGCATGGGATGAGAGTTCCCGACGTCCGACTGTGATGATGGATGCATTCCTCGGAGTGAAGCATACTGAGGTCAGTTGGTTGATGAATGCCCACCTTACCTCACCTACAAAAGAGGAAAGTGTGGAAGAGGATCTGACATTGATAGCCAATGTGCGTCATATACGTGCCAAACGATTGAAGGCTGTGGATTTCTATGTCGATAAGAACTTGGTGGGTACATTGACAGAATCCCCCTGGCGGATGTCTGTTGAGGGAGTGGAACCTGGATATCATACGGCTTGGATCAAGGCAAGCGATACAGATGGCAATACGCAGGCGTCGGACACCATCAGTTTCTTTATGGGAACATCCACACGATTTGATAGCGCCCTTCTGACGGATGCAGACCAAAGAGGTGGTACAGCAATATGGAACATGACCATCAGCGCCCCTGGACGCTACAGACTGCTTTTCAAATACTCCGCACCTAATTTGCGTGGAACAGAGATCAGAGTGAATAGCGATAGCATTGGAAGGATGTTCTTCGTCAAGAAAACCGACGCTTTAATGACACAGGATATAGAGGCGAAAGAGAGTGGTCTTCTCGAAGTGACACTGAGAGCCACTGGGTCAAACGGCCTGCCCGATATTGCTTGGTTGAGAATCTTCCCCTTGGATGGACAAAAGGCACCCGAGCAAACCGATTTGACAGGAGTCAGCAGACCCTCTGATGACAGGGATGGACTGGTTGATGTCTATACGCTATCTGGAGTCTGGATCAAGCGCGTGCCAGAATCCCAACTCGGAATATCATTAGGCAATCAATCTTCAGCTGTGGTTGTCTTGCCAAACTGTGTGGGCGGAACACCGAACATCGTGCGGAAGCAGCGGCTGAAATAGCTGACGGACGAAAAACCTGTGGCGTAACTGATTTCAGAAATGGATTGTTCTCCTTTCTGTAGCATTTCAGCAGCATGGCGAAGTCTGATGGTTCGGACAAACTCTGTAGGCTTCTGACCTGTGGCGGTCTGCAACCTTCGGTAGAAAGTCATTCGACTCATACACAAGTCGCTGCTCAGTTGCTCCACATTATAATTCTCATCGCTCAGGTGGGCTTCCACCTGGGCGATGGCGTCTTTAAGGAATGGACTTGACATCGCCATCACGTCCAGTGCGGGGGCTTCCTCTTTTTGTTGTTGCTCACGTTCAGCAACGGAAATTTCATTTTCATTCGCTGTTTCCGACACAGGTTCCACACTTGCCACCTCAGGCTCTTGTGCATGCAGTCTGATGTTCAGGTTCTTGATCTGTTCCATAAAGCGCATGCGCTGCCTGCGCAAGCGGTAGTTGTGGTAGCAAAGGACGATGAGCAGCATGAGCAAGAGTGCATATACACACCACATCCACCATGCAGTCAGCCATTGGGGAAGACGCTCCACCACCTCGTCATGGGGACGAGACCAACGTTTCCCAGGCTCTGTCTCTTGCAGTTCTATGCAATAGACGCCTTTTGACTCTCGGGCTTGCTGGCGCATCGTTTGGCGGGCGATGTCGTAAAGACGTATATAGCGGTCGCAGGCCATCAACAAGCGTCCCAGACTATCCACACCCAGATAGCTCACAGCATCACCTCGTTCATTGCTGGCGTAGGTGTCTATTTCCGCTTTCCCGTCCTTGTAGCGATAAATCTTGCCATAAATGGTGCCCATCCATAATGTGCCGTCAGGAGTGAAAGCCATGGCTGAGACATCCGTCATATCGAGTACAGTGTCCTCACGCTCAGTGTCGATAGAGACCTTTCGTATATCATGCCCAGTACTATACCAGATACTCCTGTCGAGGTCTTCTGCCATTGCCGTCGGTTTATCGGAAATGGAGATGTTGCGATTGATGCCGTCTTTGGTGCAGAGATGAATTTGTGAACCGTTGGTAATCCAGACGCCGCCTCCTTGATGAGGAGCAATGACAGGCAACCATTGCTGGTTGGGAGAAACAACCTGCTCCATCGAATCATTGATCATGATAAGACCTTGACGTTCACGAACTGCCCATCGGTCAATACCGTCACTGACAGTGCCGTCGAACCAAGGTTCCGCCTTGTGGTCGCTCACCACGAAAGGTCCAGGTTCGCTGCCTGCTACGAGCAAACGTCCCTGAATGTCCATCGACAATCGGTGCAACACCATTTGACCATCAGGAACAATAGATGTGGTGGGTAATGATTGCAGTGTGCAGACATTCTGGTTGTTGACAGTTTCCCTTTCGATATGGAACAGCGACAAGGCATTCATGGTGATCATCCACAGCCTTTTGCCATCAAGTGAGGGCTGTAAGTCTATACATATCGCATTGCCAGAAGCCGGTTGTTTTTCTATCACGCCATCGGAAATCCTGTAGCGTACGATACCTTGACCTACGGTACCTATCCACAACCATCCATCTTCCAAGTCGTTGGCGATGTCGGAGGGTTGAGCGTCAATGGACCAAGCCATCTCCTGAAAACCATCTCCCTGAAAACGCAGAAGTCCTCCATTCCATTGGGTGGCCCATATCCGGGCCTTGCTGTCCTCGTGCAGATGCGCCACATAAGCATCAACTCCATGCCATTGGGATGTATAGGTGTGGAGGAGTTTGATATCGGCATTGAAATGGTATATCTTCTTGTTGGAAGTCAGCCACACCTCGCCCGACTTGGTCACCAGAATATCGTCCACTCGTTTGTCATCTACCTCTGTCAAGCGCCGGATGCTGTAATCGCGTCGGTCAAGTGTATATGCACCATGATATGTGCCGATCACGATATAGTGACCTGCCTCACGAATGGAAGCCACATTGTTGCTGCCCAAGAGGTCGTGGTGTTGGCTGTCGCTGCGGAAGACAGTCATTTTCAGACCATCATCGCGGCAGACACCTCCTCCTTCTGTGCCATACCAAAGGCAGCCCTCACTGTCCTGAATCATACATTGCACACGATCCGATGACAATTGGTCGTGATTGGGAAGGGATAAATAAAAAAGATTTTGCCCAACCAAAGTGTGCAAGGCAAAGATTGATAAGATGATGGTCAGTATATATCGTTTCACAA
>CAMOWU010000203.1 GCA_946628545.1 uncultured Bacteroides sp.
CATCTTGCCTGCGATGATGAGTTTCGCGTCCTCCAGACGCGTCGCAGGCTGGGAATCCTGCGTACCCTCATCTAAACGATGCTTCAATAAAACAATAATCAATAACCATTCACAACCCATTGGCTTCGCCTAAAATGCTCACGCTCGGCATAGCTCATGTAAATAACAAAAGACATTTAAGATAACAATTATGGCATTAGGTAAATGGATAGGAGGATGGCTGGGCTGGATTCTGAGCCAAAGCATCCTTGGAGCAATAGCTGGCTACGTGCTGGGATCGATTATCGACGCGTTCAGCGACAGTAGTAAATCTGCACGTCTCGAACGGGAACAGGCAGAAAACAACGAACGTATGCGACAACGCTATCAACAGGACTTTCAGCATCAGCAGGAAGAACAGCGACAACGTGAAGGCAACCGCAACAGCTTCCTCTTCTCGTTGATGGTTCTTTCTGCCCACATCATCCAAGCCGATGGACGCATCATGCACTCCGAGATGGAATACATGCGCTCCTACCTGCGACAATCGTTTGGCAACACCGCAGCCATACAAGGTGACGAGATCCTCAAAAAACTCTTCGACTACCGAAAGAAACAAGGACCTTATCTCTGGGATGTGGAAATCAAGCAGGCCTGCCAGGAGATGGCCAATCAGATGGAGATGGAACACCGCCTTCAACTCATGGCATTCCTCTGCGAGATAGCCAAGGCTGATGGACATATCGACGCCAAAGAAGTCACCGCTCTTCGACAACTGGCATCCCAACTGATGCTCGATCCTGGGGTGGTGGACCAGTTGCTGCATCTGGGAGGTCAGACACTCGACGACGACTATGCCGTGCTTGGCCTCACTCCTGATGCCACCGATGAGGAGGTGAAGCGAGCCTACAGGAAGATGGCATTGGAGTATCACCCCGACCGTGTTGCCACACTGGGCGATGACGTGAAGGCTGCCGCACAACGCAAATTCCAACAAATCAACAATGCCAAAGAACGGATCTACAAGGCAAGAAACATGAAATGAAATGTTAAAATTGTATTTTAGCATTTGTTAAATTTTCAGCTGAATTTTCATACGTTATATTTCCGCAATCGACCACCCACAAACGGTTTGAGGGTGGTCGAACGTATTTTTGAAGAATTATTAAAAAAACGTAACTTATTGACTGACTGCAAAGAAAGTTTGTTTATTACAGAAAAAAGTGCTAACTTTGCATCGTAAATCAGAAATAGGAGTATTTTTGACGTAGTTTGATCATGGAGATTTGATTTTGGGAATTATGGTCTTCATGACTGAATGTAATTAAAGAGAATGGAAAAAGAGACACATCAACGATGTGTTGTGTAAATACAGAGTTGTTCATCACTTTGCGTTTGGACGGCAGGTTGTGAGGCAGCCTCCGTTAGTGTTTTATGCGCCTCACAGAGCGATGATTGGTTGTGTCTCAATGTTGGACTTTTAAAGTATGATTGAATGAAAAAGTTTTTGGCAATTCTGGTCTTTGCTGTCATCAGCATCAACATGTCGGCTCAGAGCCCGCAACTCATGAAAAAATGGGGTATGGTGATCAGCGCTATCTCCAAGGTGGAGAGCAGTGGCAATCCCAAAGCGGTGTCGAGCGACGGACTGTATGTAGGCTATCTGCAGATCTCGAAGATTCTGGTCAAGCAGTGCAACATCCTGGCAGGATATCAGAAGTACACCTACAACGACCGCTACAGCAAAGAAAAGAGTATTGCGATGTTCATCGACTACATGGAGGAGTACAATCCTGAGGGCAACCTCGAGAAGGCTATCCGCCTCTGGAACTCCGGCGACCTGAAGTGCATGAGCCGCAAAGCTAAGACTGAGCGTTACTACCAGCGCGTGATGAAGCGATACAACGAACTCGCAGAGTTGAGATAGACGCTCTAAAGTATGACAAAGAAAGGGTGTGAGGCATCAAGCTTCACGCCCTTTCTTTGTCATCATTCATCGATTCGTTCATGAATGGTCGGTGGCATTTTGCCATGCGGTGCACTTGCTAAAGTTTCGATAAAAAAGTGAATAAGAAAGGGATTATTTCATAGAAATAATGTAACTTTGTATTTTAAAATCAGACACAAAGTATTAAAGAGAATAAATAAGATGTTTTTCAACAAAAAGACGCGCCGTAACTGGCATTTGATCAAAGGGGAGCCCATCACCGAGATGGACAGGAAGATACTCTTCTTTCAAGACAGGGGTAAGTTGTGCCCAAAGCGGAGTTTGATCAAGACTCCTGAGCAGATAGAAGGTATCAGGAGAAGTGGAGTGGTGAACACTGGAGTGCTCGACCTTGTCGCCCAAGAAATCCACGAGGGTATGACAACAGCAGAGATTGACAAGTTGGTGTATGACTACACCCTCGACCACCATGCCATACCAGCTTGCCTGGGTTTTGAAGGTTTTCCAAAGAGTGTGTGCACAAGCATCAACGAAGTGGTGTGCCATGGTATTCCAAGCGAGAAGGAGGTGCTGAAGGAAGGCGATATCATCAATGTGGATTGTACCACGATTCTCGACGGTTATTTCGCTGACGCTTCTCGTATGTTCATCATCGGAGAGACCACACCCGAGAAAGCCAATCTTGTGAAGGTCGCCAAGGAATGTCTCGAAATCGGTGCATCGGTTTGCACACCGTATAGTTTTGTTGGCGACATCGGATATGCCATCGCCAAACATGCCCATAAGAACGGCTACTCTGTGGTACGCGACCTTTGCGGTCATGGAGTGGGGTTGCAGTTCCATGAGGAACCCGATGTGTTGCACTATGGTAAGAAAGGAACTGGCATGTTGCTCGTCCCAGGTATGGTGTTCACCATCGAACCGATGATCAATGCCGGCGACTGGCGTGTGTTTGTAGATGCCGACGACGGGTGGACCGTGGTGACGGAAGACTACAAACCCAGTGCCCAGTGGGAGCACACCTTCGTCATGACAGAGACTGGCCTCGAAATACTCACGTATTGAAGACATTGACCATTGACCATTGACCATTGACCATTATTCATTGAACATTGACCACGCGGGGTACGCAGGCATCCTTGCCTGCGATGGTGAAGTCACGTCCTCCAGACGCGTCGCAGGCTGGGAAGCCTGCGTACCCTCATTAATCTTGAAAGAAGAAGAATGACAACGGATACATATATACTCGGTATAGAATCATCATGTGACGACACTTCGGCGGCAGTGCTTCGCAACGACGTGCTGCTATCGAATGTCACAGCCAGTCAGGACGTCCACCTCGCCTATGGCGGTGTGGTACCTGAACTGGCATCAAGAGCTCATCAGCAGAACATCGTTCCAGTAGTGGACCAAGCCCTCAAACGCGCCGGAGTAGAACGCGAACAGCTCTCCGCCATCGCCTTCACACGCGGACCAGGTCTCTTGGGTTCTCTGCTCGTCGGTGTCTCCTTTGCCAAAGGACTGTCCATCGGACTGGGCATTCCATTGGTGGATGTCAACCACCTGCAAGGACATGTCATGGCTCATTTCATCAAGGAGAGTGACGACGACAACCACCAACCACCATTCCCATTCCTATGCTTGCTGGTCAGTGGTGGCAACTCGCAGATCATCAAAGTCAACGCCTACAACGACATGCAGATCATCGGTCAGACCATCGACGATGCCGCTGGCGAGGCCATCGACAAGTGCTCGAAGGTGATGGGACTGGGATATCCTGGTGGACCTATCATTGACCGTCTGGCTCGCCAAGGCAATCCTGAAGCCTTCCATTTCGCCCGTCCGTCAATCAAAGGCTACGACTACAGTTTCTCTGGCTTGAAGACCTCGTTTCTCTACAGCCTTCGCGACTGGCTCAAAGACGATCCAGACTTCATCGAGCATCATAAGGAAGACATCGCTGCTTCTCTCGAGCACACCATCGTAGATATCTTGATGAACAAACTGCGCCGTGCTGTCAAAGACACAGGCATCAAACATGTGGCAGTGGCTGGAGGAGTCTCCGCCAACAACGGCTTGCGCAATGCTTTCCGCGAACATGCCGACAAATACGGTTGGGACATCTACATCCCCAAGTTCAG
>CAMOWU010000204.1 GCA_946628545.1 uncultured Bacteroides sp.
AGTATTGTTCGGCAGGAATGCCGAACCTCCTACTTGGACATTTCTATATTGCAAGCCTTGTTGATTGGCTGTAGGGCAGAAAAACACCATTTTGCCCGTAAGGTTTTTTTATTTGACAGATTATTAGTAATTTTGTCGTCATAAAAATCAAACTAAAAAAAGATGAAGACAACGTCGGTAAAAGCTTGGAGAGAAACGGTGACGATTCCTACCTATGAGGTGGGAAAACCTGAAAAGAACCCTATATTCTTAGAGAAGAGAGTCTATCAAGGCTCGAGTGGAGTGGTCTATCCTTATCCCGTCATTGAGTCGATGAGCGACGAGAAGGTCGATAAGGACTATCAAGCCATCTGGATAGAAAACGAATACGTGAAGATCATGATCCTGCCCGAACTCGGAGGCAGAGTGCAGATGGCGTGGGACAAGATCAAACAACGTCATTTCGTCTATTACAACCATGTCGTCAAACCCGCACTTGTCGGTCTTGCAGGTCCGTGGATCTCCGGAGGCATTGAGTTCAACTGGCCCCAGCACCACCGCCCTTCAACCTACATGCCCGTTGACACCAGCATCGAGGAGCATGAGGACGGGTCTGTGACCGTTTGGGTCAACGAGATGGAGAAGATGTTCCACCAGAAAGGAATGGCTGGTTTCACCCTGCGTCCAGGTTGCGCCTATCTTGAAATCCAAGGCGTGCTCTACAACCGCACCGACGTGCCCCAGACCTTCCTTTGGTGGGCGAATCCCGCCGTGGAGGTCAACGACGCCTACCAGAGTGTGTTCCCACCCGACATCAACGCCGTCTTCGACCATGGCAAACGAGCCGTATCCTCATTCCCCATCGCTACCGGCACCTACTACAAGATGGACTATTCCGCCGGTGTCGATATCTCCAACTACAAGAACATCCCCGTGCCTACCAGTTATATGGGCGTGAACTCACGCTTCAATTTCGAGGGTGGCTACGAGAACGACACCAAGGCCGGTATGCTCCACGTCGCTTCCCACCATTATTCGCCAGGCAAGAAACAATGGACATGGGGCAACGGTGATTTCGGACGCGCCTGGGACCGCAACCTGACCGACGCGACCACTCCCGAAGAAGCCGAGAAATGGCATATCAACCGACCTGGCTTCCGACCATACATTGAGTTGATGGCAGGTGTCTATACCGAAAACCAACCCGACTTCACTTGGCTCATGCCCTACGAGGAGAAACGCTTCACGCAGTATTTCATGCCCTATCGTGAACTGGGAGTGGTGAAGCAAGCCTCCAAGGACCTCATCATGAACATTAACGAGGTGGGCGAGGGGAGTGTGGAGTTCAAGGTCTTCGCCACTTCCGAACAACAGGTGCGTATCGTTCTGCGCAACGACGCCGGCACCGTCTATTACGACCAAGTGCAGACCGTCACCCCCGAGCAAGTGCTTGTGGAGGTGGTCGATGTGAAAGGAGCGAGATTCAACCAACTGACACTCGACATCCTGAAGACCTTCGTCTATGGGGAGCGCAGTGTGCTGCAATGGCATGCCGAGAGCGACGACATACGCCCCATACCCGACTCCGCCGAGGCAGCATTGCTGCCCGAGCAAGTAAAGACCAACGAACAGCTCTACCTGACAGGACTGCACCTGGAGCAATACCGCCACGCCACATGGTCGCCCACCGCTTATTATGAGGAAGCCCTGCGTCGCGATCCCAACGACATCCGCTGCCTCAATGCCATGGGCTTGTGGTATATCCGCAAGGGTTGTTTCGACAAGGCTGAGGGGTATCTGCGCAAGGCAGTGCAGTTGTCGAAAAAACGCAACCCCAACCCTTACGACGGTGAACCCATCTACAACCTCGCCTTGGCACTGAAATACCAAGGCAAGGACGATGAGGCCTACGAACTCTTCTGGAAAGCCACGTGGAACAAGGCCTGGGCCGACGCAGGGTATTTCGAGGCCGCCAAGATCAGTGTCAAACAAGGACGCTACGAGGATGCGCTCGAAGAAATCAACCGATGCCTCGACAACAACTGGCACAACCACAAGGGAAGGGCACTGAAGGCAGCCATACTGCGCAAGTTGGCGAAGGAAGGCGAAGCTCTGTCGCTCATTCAGGAATCGCTCAGGTTCGACCGTTTCAATTATGGTTGCCGCTACGAGCAATACCTCCTGACGCATGACGAGCATCAGCTCGCCGAGATGAAACGCATGCTTCGTGCCTGCGACCAGAATTACGATGAGGTGGCTCTCGACTATCAGGCTGCCGGACTCTACGACGAGGCAGAAGCCATTTGGTCCATCGCCATTGCAGAGGGAGCCACCAGTGCCATGACGTGGTATTATATGGGTAGGTATGAGGAGGCGATGAAGGCCGATCTCTCCTACTGTTTTCCCAATCGCGCGGAGGCTGTTGTCGCCCTGGAGGACGCCAAGGAAAAGAGTCCCAAGGATGCCCACGCCCCTTATCTGCTGGGATGCCTCTACTATGCCGCCCGTCAGTATCTGCTCGCCCTCGACAACTGGCACCTCTCCGCTGAATTAGACCCATCGTTCCCCACCGTGTGGCGCAACCTCGCACTGGCTACTTTCAATCAACTGGGAGAAGAGGAGTCTGCTCTGGAGATGATGGAACGTGCTTTCAAACTCGATGAGAACGACGAACGCATCCTCATGGAACTCGACCAACTCTACAAGCGTCTGCACAGACCCCACAGCGAGCGTCTGGCTTTCCTGCGGAAATACCCACAACTCATCCAGCGGCGCGACGACCTCGTGCTGGAGGAAATCACGTTGCTCAACCAGTTGGGACGCCATGAGGAAGCCATGGAACGACTCGACAACCACATCTTCCATCCATGGGAAGGCGGTGAGGGCAAGGTGCCTGCTCAGTATCAGATCGCGCGTGTCGAATTGGCCAAAAAGGCAATCACCAATAAGGATTACGAGCGGGCTATCGAGTTGCTCAAACAATGTCTGGAATATCCCCATCACCTCGGTGAAGGCAAACTCTTTGGTGCTCAGGAGAACGACTTCCACTATCTCCTTGGAGTGGCATACGACGCACTCGGGCAGAAGGACAAGGCCGTGGAGTGTTGGGAAGCCGCCACTCAAGGACCGCAGGAACCCGCAGCCGCCATGTACTACAACGATGCCAAACCCGACAAGATCTTCTATCAAGGACTGGCTCTGCTGCAACTGCACCGAGAGGGTGAGGCGCATGGACGTTTCTACCGTCTGATCAACTACGGCAAGCAGCACATCTTCGAGAAGCAGGTGATGGACTATTTTGCAGTCTCGTTGCCCGACCTGCTCATTTGGAATGATTCGCTCGACACGAAGAACCTCATCCATTGCAAGTATATGCTCGCCCTGGGATATTACGGTATGGGGGAACGTGAAAAGGCATTGAGATATCTGGAAGAAGTCGAGGTCCTCGACAACAACCATCAGGGTATCCAGCAGTTCCGATCGCTGATTCAAGCCCCATGGCTGTCTGACGCTGAAAGCGGCATCTCTTAATCACCGAAGGACTGGCCGAACTTCGGATTCAATTATGTACCCTGAAAGTGTGCGCCCTCTTCCGTGATGGGCGCCCCTTTCAGGGTCGATTTTTCTATGCGACAGTAAAAAACCGGGGGTGCTAAGCACCCTCGGTTACCAAGAGGAGACGCTTTCAGCGTCTTTCTTAATTCTAAACTTTTAATTCTAAACTCTTAATTCTAAACTCTTAACTCTTAACTCTTAATTCTTAACTCTTAACTTCTAAGGAAACAGCACTTTCTTGCCATTGACAATGTAGATGCCTTTGCCAGTTGTGTTCACCTTGCGACCCGTCAAGTCGTAGATGACGGCTGGCTGATCACTCGTATCGTTCTTTATCACGTTGTCAATGCCTGTGGCAGAGTCGTCGAATGAGAACGTGATGATATTGGCGTCACTTGACGTGTTGTATGGCAGGTATGCCCTGTAGGCAGGTATGGACGTCACGCTGCCTCCAGCCTTCTTGAATCCCGTGTATTCCTTGATGCCGCGGCTCAGTACGTAGATCGACT
>CAMOWU010000205.1 GCA_946628545.1 uncultured Bacteroides sp.
TTTAGGTGGAAATGTTAAAAATGTGTTAAATTCTGGTGGATGCTTGGTCTGCATGGAATTTTGCTATATCTTTGCGATATCAAAATGATATCACTTTAGTATTAAGGGAAAATAACTAATCACTAAACAACTTACTTGATATGGAAACAAAAGAATTCAAATTCAACGGTACGAGGCTCAATGGTATCATGATGCTTTGCTTCACCATTCTCATGCTCTTCGTCTGCTTCTTTCTGATTATCAATGCCATTGCCACTGATTCTGTTCAAGTGGCAACTGTGTCGGCCATCTCGGGTGTGGTGCTCCTTGTGCTCGACCTCATTGCCTTCTCTGGTTTTGTGAAGCTGGAACCAGGTGAGGCACGTGTGATGATGTTTTTCGGCAAGTACCGCGGTACGCTCACAGAAACCGGTTATCACTGGGTGAACCCCTTCATCACCACCAAGAAACTCTCGCTCCGCGCTCGCAACCTCGATGCCGAGCCCATCAAGGTCAACGACAAGTCGGGCAACCCCGTGATGATTGGTCTGGTGTTGGTATGGCGTCTTCGCGACACCTACAAGGCCATGTTCGAGGTAGATGCGCAGACCATGGCAGAGAGCAAGAAGGGTACGGAGCTGACGGCAACTGCCGCTGTGGTGATGAACGCCCTTGAGAACTTCGTCCGCATCCAAGCCGACGCAGCCCTGCGCCAGGTGGCAGGCGAGTATGCCTACGACAATGAGGAAGACGATAAGGTCATCACGCTACGTGATGGATCGGACGAGATCAACCAGCAATTGGAGGATAAGATCAGCGAACGGTTGGCCATGGCAGGCATCGAGGTGGTGGAAGCACGCATCAACTACCTCGCCTACGCTCCCGAAATCGCTGCCGTGATGCTTCGCCGCCAGCAGGCCACAGCCATCATCGCCGCCAGAGAGAAGATTGTGGAGGGTGCTGTGAGTATGGTCAAGATGGCGCTCGACAAACTCTCCCAGGAGGAAGTCGTGGAACTCGACGACGAGCGCAAGGCCGCCATGGTGAGCAACCTGCTTGTCGTGCTTTGTGGCGACGACAACGCCCAGCCTGTGGTCAACACAGGGTCGATCTACCAATAATTACTACGGAAGGTTGAGGCTATAGGCATGGGTACATTCCGTGCTTATAGCTGATCGTTCAATTCAAAGCCCGTAAGGGCACCTGAAAAATCAAAGGCAACCGATTATGGCAAAGAAAGAACAAACCAATAAAAGTTTCATTCTCAGAGTGGATGCTGCCACCATGCAGGCTCTGGAGCGGTGGGCGGCGGATGAGTTCCGCTCCACCAACGGTCAGCTGCAGTGGATCATCAATGACGCCCTGCGGCGTGCTGGACGATTGCCAAAGAATCATGCAAGAAAGGAGGAAGAAAATGAACCTGTTCAAAATGAAGATCAATAATAGGAACGAGAAGCTTTCCCCCAACGAATCAGAGAACGTCAAACTGCCCCGAACGCTTGAGAGCACCATCTTTGAGATTCTCTTGGCGGTGACCCTTGTCGTTGTTTGGGTGCTGTTGCTCAGGTCGTTGAAGACCTTGAATCTCGCTGTTCCAGCAGGATTCTATATTGCGCCTGCCATCACGAGTGTCATGGCTCTTGTCTTGATGTTCTTCGTGGCCTATCGTCCGGGATATGTGAATATGGGAGGGAAGGGCGCGACCAACCTGAAACAGCAGAAGCTGAAGGCGCAGTTCGCCAGAGTGCTCAGCCTGATGATGGCACTGCTGCCCTTGAACTCCCTGGAGAACCTGTCGATGCAAAGTGGTTTCTTTACAGTGGTCTTCGGCATTGTGGCCATAGTTGGAGCCGTGGTCTATTCCATCCTCATCTACAGGGCGGGAAGGTAGGCACCAGCAGATCGCCTGCAATGCCCGTACCTTTCTTGCGGATGATTTCGAGTCGGTACCAGCCAGGCTGTAACCCCTGGGCGGAAATGCTCATGCGTTGCGACTGTCGCACCACCTTGCCCTGAGCGTCCCTGAGTAACAAGCCCTTGTTGTTCTTGGTGGCATCCACATGCAAGAACCCGTCCTTGTCGGGGTGAAGCATGCGGGGATGGTCGGGAAACAAAGGACTGCGTTGCACCTCACCCAAGTGAAGAATGGCTGGGCTACTCTCGTTGCCGAAACGGTCGGAAGCCGTCACGGCAAAACAATTGAAGCGTGCCACATGTGCCGCCACGTCATATTGCCTGCCTTTCTCGGCGGTGGTGATGATGTTGGCGGCATTTTCTATGCACCCCTCTTCGGGTTCGCCATACCAGCCATAGACGGTGTAACTGACGCTCGTGCTGTTGTCCTTGCTCTCATCCCATGCCAGCTGTCCACCTCTCAATCGCAAATGTGCGGGGGTGGAGGGTGCTTGCAGGTCGGAAGCCCAAGTCATGCGGGGCTGGAGTGCCGGACGCGGGAAGAATTCCTGGCAGGCATTGTTGTAGAGTCCCTTGACATTTCGGGTGAAGAAGTCGCTGCGGTAGAAGCAGATGCCACCATTGCCCACAAACCTTGTGGCGTGCATCTCCTGGCGCACCTCGTTCAGTGTCCATCGTCCTTCACTGGGGTCGAGGAAATAGATGCCAAGACCCGCCACCACAGGATGTCCGTGAGAACCTTCTGCCCAGTCGCACAGGAAGGGGTAGAAGTTTTTGCCTTGGAAATACATCATCGGGAAGAGCAAGTCCTGCCAGCCTTTCTCCAGCCATAGTTTGGGGTCTTGGTTCACGGCTGTGTAGCAGTTCCAGCCCCCTGAGCTCTGGCGTCTGAGGTCGTCGTACTTGCCAATGGGCGACGAACTGAGTTTCACCCAGGGCTTCACGCCTTTCACCTGGTCGTGGACAGCTCGGACAATCCTGTCGATGTTCGCCCGTTTCCAATCACTGAACGACAAGCCGCTTCCGCTCTTGTAAAGGTGCTTGTCGCTGAACTTATACAAGCTCTCGGGATAGCGGATATAGTCGAGGCTGATGCCATCCACATCGTAGTTCTCAGCAATCTCGCGGCAAATGGTGGCGATGTAGTCCGCTGTCTTGGGTTCACCAGGAATCATGAACCATTCACCTCCTACCTGTTTGCACAATTCTGGATGCCGGCGTGTGATCGACTGACTGCCGAAGTGCTTTTGCTTGTCGGTGTTGCCCAGCGGGATGCTCACCACCCAGGCATGCAGTTCCATGCCGCGCTTGTGGCATTCGTCGATGGCGAAAGCCAGAGGGTCGTAAGCAGGAGCCTGACAAGGTACTCCCGTGATGGTCTCGTCCCATGGCTCATATTTCGAGGGGTAGATGACGGAGCCGCGTATGCGAGTCTGCAGCAGCACGGTGTTGATGTGGGCGCGCTGGAGTTGGTCGAGAATATTGGTTAGTTCCCGTTTCTGCGCCTCCACTTGCGCGGCGGTCCTGGCTTTTTGTCTTGGCCAGTCCAGACTTTTGATTGTGGCGAGCCAGACAGCCCTCACTTCATGCTTGGGTGTGGAGATGGGCTCGTAGAGGTTGGACTGTGCCATGACCGACACCGTGGATAAAGTGGATAAAAAGGTGGCGAAAAAGAGTGAAAATAAGGTATGTCGGGTGA
This sequence comes from uncultured Bacteroides sp., assembly GCA_946628545.1. GTDB lineage: Bacteria > Bacteroidota > Bacteroidia > Bacteroidales > Bacteroidaceae > RUG11857. The sequence goes on from CAMOWU010000205.1 coordinate 3,593, forward strand.
TTCTTGTCATTAAAAAAAGCGTTTAAGTGTGAATTTGTTTGCAAAGATAGTGAATAATTAGTAATTTTGCTTTCAGAATTGGCACAAATACAAAATATTATGGTCTTGACTGGCCATTTCAGCATTAAGGGGACTTCTATAAATTCCCCGTTCATCAAATTAATAATCCGAAAAAGGCTGATATGAACTCTTTCGTAATTTCTGGTCTTTCTTTGCATCTGGCTGATTGTCATTCGGTCACAATGCCCGCATTGCTCCCTCGTTCCGCACAGCCATCTGCTAAAGAAATCCTTCAGAAAT
>CAMOWU010000206.1 GCA_946628545.1 uncultured Bacteroides sp.
GGAGTGTTTGAGAGGCCGCCATGCTAAGGCGGCTTACCTAACCGCTATGCAGAAGAGGGGGGATACAAAACATAGCTACGATGCTTGTCAGGGAGTGGGTAGGACCTCGAGCATGTAGATGGCATCGAGTGTCCAGGTCGCGGCATAGTTGGTGCTGAGTCCTTCAATCTCGTCGAGGGGGTGCAGGACATCTGGCGGGGCGACGTATTTGGACACGACGTCGAGTTCGCTGCGCCTGTTGGCGCGCCCCGTGTTGGTGAGTTCCTGCCACGCCTCCATGGCCTTGGCGTAGTCGCGATTGACGTAGGCCGAATAGGCAGACAGACGAGCCACTCGGAAACGGTTGCCACTGATTTGCAAGGCTTTTTGCCGGTAGTGGGTGGCATGGTCGAGCCACACGTGGTTCCAGGCCTGGTTGTTGATCATGGTCATGAGTTCGTTCATCATCTCGAATCCTCCCATGATGGCGAGCAGATGGTTGGTGTTTTGCATACTGGTGTCGCACTCACAGGTGATGACGCCCGTGGCTGGGTCGTAGCCCAGTGCCTTGGGACCGCTGAAGATGCCATGCGGCAGTGCTGCGATACTGTTCATGCCTGCGACGATCTTGTCGCGGTAGCGGAGTTCGCGCGTCCGTTCCCATTGCGTCATCCAGTTGCCCACATAGGCGAGCCAATCCGGTCCGACACGAAGTCGCGCCGGTGCGGTGCAAGGATAGAGGCTCCGTGGCTGCGCCAGACGCATGGGGTCGAGTTTGTAGAGTAATTGGTCGGCATCCTTCACCTCCGTCATCAGTTCGCCCGTCCGCTCGTCGGTGGTGAGGTAATAGTAGAAGCGATTCCAGACCGCCTGACTAATCCGCGCCTCCTTGGCTCCGCATCCCCAGTGGCTGACGTTGTGGCGCGTGCCCAGTCCTGCGTATTCGCCCAAGTGATAGACATCGACTTCTGCCGTGTGGCGCGTCATGGCCTCCGCCATGGTCCAGAGTTGCGGGTCGGCCGTTCGGAGGAAATTGTACCAGAGCATCATGTTGGATGCCAGTTCGGTGTTGTCCCAGGCATATCCACCCACATCATACCTCCAGGAATGACGCTCCGGATCGTATTCGTGCATCACGTCGCCATAGTTCCAGAATCCATACCAGCGATGCTGTTCGACCGCTTTCTTGTAGTAATCGGCCATGAGCTGGATTTTGTGTTCCACTTGGCGCCGGAAGAGAGATGTGGTGTCGGGCATGCTCCATACGCCAAACGCCCTCACATCGTGAAGGTATTGCGCTTCGGGCATCAGTTGACTCGTCTGCCCGAGCTGGCATGCCAAGCGCGAGAAATCGCCCTTGCCATGGTAACCTGAAGTGGCTTTAAGGATCAGTTCGGATGTGCGAGCGATGCCATAGGGAGTGCTGAGTCCCTCCTGCACGTCCTCGTAGCTGGCATCGAGTCCGTGCGCCACATCGTCGTAGTGGCGCAGGTCCATGGGTTCGGCATCGGGGCTCCAGAGCCATGCCGTCAGCAGGGCTTTGTCCGTAGTGGCACCCGATATCTCTATACTGGAGGGACAAGATTGCCAGAAATCCTTCATCCACAGCAACAGGCCTTGACGGGTAGTCCCCACGAAGGCACTTCCATCGGCACAGTGTCCACCCTCGGTACCAATCCAGGGTCGATGGTCGTTGGCGCGCTTGCGGATGGTGAATCCGTCGGGGTTGGGTTGTGAGAGTCGATACCCGTCCCAACACGCCCAGCTGTCGATGAGCGACCGCCCCATGGCATCGAACTCACCATAAGGAGGAATGGCCTGCCCTTGGACTTGCATCCGCTCATAGTTGACAGGCATGACGGGGCCGTTGTCGGTGGCTGATCGAACAGGATTGAGTCGCCGGCGTCCCACCAGCGGCTGGATGGATTCAGCCCAGACACTTCCGTCGGCAGAGAAGGCGACATGACGGTTGTAGCGTTCGTCGGGCAATGGCACCTCCATTTGCAGTCCGAGAGAAGATATGAAATCCTGGTCTTGATTCCCGTCGAAAACGAAGCTGTGGACGACGCGCATCTCGTCGGACCCCGCATAGAAATAGAGGCGCAGGATGAAAGGCAGCCACTGGCGACCAGTGGAGTCGGTGTGTTGGCCTTCGATGCGCACACACGCCCTGACAGAGCCCTGATTTTCCACTTTCACTTCGTTGACCTTGCTTACATATCGACGTTGAAAGGCAGAGGTATTGGCCACAGCCGAGGGATGGGAGATGGTGGTGCAGACCAGACGCAAGCGTTCGCCCATCTTCTTGCCACCTCGCAGCAGGCTATCTATCACTACCCCGCCCGATTTGGGAATGAAGGCCTGCAAGGTGTCGGTGGAGAGAATGAATTGATCTGACGTTTCCTTGATACCAATCACGGGGCATGAGGCTTTTCTGTTCTCTTTCGACCGGTTGTTTTCCTTGAGAACTGCCCTAAGACCATTAGCACCCGCCGGAATCGTAGCCGCCATACCGACCCACTTGAGGCTGCCGTCGGGCCAGAATGCAGTGGGCCAGCAATCGGAAGGCAACGCCTTGCCACTGGCATCGACCAGCGCCAGGCAATCAGCGTCGTTGACTTCGCCTTGAGGGAAAGGCACTCCGAAACTGACATTCTGGTTGACTTCCGGCACATGACCGATCCAATGGAGCGGCACTCCATCGCTGTAGGGCTTGCCGTAGGTGGCATGGAAATTAGTGATTTTGACGTGCGAAAGCGTGGTGCGGAAGCCGAACCAACCTTCCGTCAGGGGTTCGGGGTCGTGGAAATCGACGATTCGCTGTCCGTCGATCTCGTACTGGACCCGATTGCCTTGGTTGTGGATTCGGATATGATACCAGTGGTTGGGTTTGAGCAGATGATCGGCATCGGTGTATTCACGCAGGATGTCGGGATTGAGGTGCTGCCCGATGACTTTTCCGTCTTTCACCTCATCGCCTGGATAGCGGCGGAAACGCGTGGTGGAGTTGTAGTTTCCTCCGTAGCCGAGATAGTACTGGCGAAGGGAATAGCAGTTTTTGAAGACTCCGTTTCGGGACTTGGCTCTCCGCATGATATTGTCGGGATAGAGCGGATCGGTGGCCATCCAGAAGCAGTTGAGGTCGCTGAGCCGGTCGGTGCTGTCCTGTACCACCACCATGGCATCGTACTCGATATCAACAGTGCCTTCCAGTTTCTCCTTCCTCCAGAGTGTCAGTCCCTTAGGTGCTATCAGTTCGAGTGTGTCGGAATGAAAACGCACTTGATAGTCAGCGGCCTCCGACTCCACGAGCCAATGCTGGCGAAAATCGCGCTGATTGAGGCATGAGGCGAGTCGCTGCTGAGCTTGCGCACAAAGCACCCATGCCTGTAATAAAAAAATAATAAGAAAATGTCTCATCATCTGCAATTTTCCGCAAAAATAAATAAAAAAACATTATCATGTATGCCAAAGACTAAAATAATCATTCAACTATGCACAAAGACCATGATAATAATTTTTTTTGTGCGAGTACGAATCTATCAGACGAATGAGGTGAGCGCACGACGGTCGGAGGAATTGCGAATTGGCATGCTGAAGCATTCCTTTATATACGTGATGGGCGACCACCTACCTCGGCATCACCATGCTGTGTGTATATCCGAGGGTGCTTGGCACACCTCGGTTACCAAGAGGAGACGCTAACGTCTTCCCGTGAAATGAATCATCATGATAACTATTCGTCGAAACGACGTCAAATAGTCGTTTATTTTTCTGAGGAGGGGGCAATCCATGCTCTCGCAGTAAAATAAAATGGTGTTTTATTTTTCTGGAAAACGATAAGTTTTATATATTTGCAGAAGAAGGAGTTTTTGCTGATTGAAAGAGATGACGAT
>CAMOWU010000207.1 GCA_946628545.1 uncultured Bacteroides sp.
ATCCCGACTTATCGACGTATTCACCGTTTCGGGCAGACTGGAACCCTGCGTTTCCTAAGTTGAGGTATGTTCCCATGTCGCTGTTTTTTCTGAATTTACTGACAAAGATAAGCATATTCTCTGAAACCACAAAGAGAATCCTTTTTTTTCGCGCCGACTCAAAGCGTGTTACGATTCGGAGAGGGCTGTCGCTAATGGTCGTTTCGCTGTTGATCATTGATCATTGGCCCTACATCGGTATGAGCGTTCGTCCCGTCTCCAGATAGTGCATTTTTGCCCCATTTTGTCCATCGCCATTCCGACGTTGCTTGCGCTCGGGTTGGCGGTGGAATGAGGGCTTTTAGGCCCGCATCCCAGCCCCACTGCATGACATGGTGGGCATGAGCAGCCGATAAAGAAAGTTTTGGGGCTAAAACAAGATTCATTCATTCGCTGCGGCTTCATTGAGGCCGCAGCGATTTCATGCTCAAGAATGATGATTCTTACCCTGATGAATACTACGGCTCATGGCGTCGGACTCCTTAACTCCTTAGAATCAATTATATTCCTTAGTTTTTTTCGCTAAGGAGATGAGGAGTAAAGGAGGCATGTTTGCAGGGAGGGATGCCTGCGTACCCTTACGAACTAGAAATGCATTCTGCAAGGGTGGGAGAAACATGGGTTGTTTATTTTTGCTGTGTCGGTTCGGCAATCCACTCGTTGATGTTGTGGTTCTTGGAAGAGATGTTGATGCCGACCTTGGTGACTGGCCGTCCATCGAGTGTGTATTTGTCGGCATAGCCTTTCTTGTCAATCTGGTCGAGTGCTTCCTGGGCCGTGTGGTCGTACTTCAGTTCCATGATGTAGATACCCCGTGGCATTTTCAGGGTGATGTCGGAATTCCCCCTGGCCGACGACTCCTCCACCAGCACATCGGCACCGAAGGCGGTGAGGAGGGTGTAGAGCAGCGCATGGTAGTAGTGCTCGTTGCGGTTGTCCTTCTCCCATTGGTAGGGCAGACTCGAATAGAATGTCTTGATGGCCTCGATGAAGGCAGGGAGGTCATCGTAGTCGCGGAAATCGTAATAGGCATCGAGGAAGACGTTGCGCGAGATTTCATCGGGTTGTGTGCCAGTCACAATTTGGTAGAGGGTGTCGGCGAACCCTGTGCGAACTTCTGCGTTGGGAAAGCCCAAGACATACAAGTCGCGGCTGGGCAGGTAGTCCTTGATGGTGAGGTAACCGCTTTGGTAAAGCACAGGCAGCGGAGCCTGAAAGGTGTCGAACGGCAGGTCGAAAGCGGTGACGGGACAGCGTCTTTCCTCCAGGTTCTCCAAATTCAGTGGTGGCATCTGTTGGAGCATGGCGATGAGGGCACTGGGTGTCGCGCTGTCGAACCAATGCTTCTTGATCTGCCCTGAATCCAAAGCAATCATCAGGCTGAAAGGATTGTATATGTCGGTCATGTTCTCACTGAAATGATACCCGTCGTACATTCGCTTCAGTTCTGCGAGTGTCTGCTCGTACGTTTCACCACGCATACACGCCATTTGCTCGATGTCAGGACGCAGGCAGGTGGTGAGTTCCTCCTCACTGATGCCGCATAGACTCTCGTAGGCGGGCTGCATGGAGATGTTCTTGATCTGGTTGATGGTAGAGAACACACCCATCTGGGAGAACTTCGAGATACCCGTGACAAAGACGAACTGCAGGTGGTCGTCGAGGTATTTGAGTGGGCTGAACAGACTCTTGAAGCACGAGCGCACATACTTCATGTTCTCCTCGTTGCCGATGTTGCCCAGCATGTGCTTGTCGTATTCATCGACCAGCACCACGACCCGTCGCCCAGTCTGAGCGTGGGCTGTGCGGACAAGTTTGTCCATGCGGACTGAAAACTCATCTTTTTTGGGAATGATACCATATTGTTGCTCATAATCTGTTAGCATAGCCTCAATGATGGTTTCCAATGACTTGATGTCTGTCAGGTCCTTGCTGAAGTCGAAGCGTAGTACGGGATATTTCTCCCACCTCCATGGTGTTGTGGCGATGAAGAGCTGTGGCTGTGGGATGCCGTCCTCGGTGGTGAACGCCTCGAAGAGTTCCCTGCGTCCTTGGAAGACCGCTTCCAGGGTGGAGACGAGTAGCGACTTGCCGAAGCGTCGCGGACGACTGAGGAAGTAGGGCTTTCCCTCAGTGATCATCTTGTAGATGAGCGGTGTCTTATCTACATAGACGTAGCCGTCTGTGCGTATGCTATGGAAACTCTGTATGCCTACGGGATATTTTCTTATCATAGTGTTCGTTGTTTTTTTGTGTAGGGACGCGACGTGTTGTGTCCGATGAAATGGCGGACGCGACACGTCGCGTCCCTACATTCAACTGCAAATATAGCATTTTTTCCAAAGACAAACAATTTTTGTGTTGAAAATGCTTGATGAAGTGATAGGTGCGGTCATCCCCGTCTTTTTATGTCCTAAAAATGAAAAAACTTCATCCGACTGACTGATAATTCGCCGTTTATCACTAAATTTGCAGAAACAGACGGGAGAGGCGCATCAAGAAAGGCTTCGGAATCCAACCGAGCGTCCATTCAACCCTTAGCCTCACCCCATAACGATTTTACTAATGAAAGAATTTGTGATTACGGAGGCGAAGGTGGAGACCGCAGTGATTGTGGGGCTCATCACGCCGCGACAAGACGAACGAAAAACCAAAGAATACCTCGATGAACTGGAGTTTCTTGCTGAAACAGCCGGAGCAAAGGTGGTGAGACGCTTCACCCAGAGAGTGAACGGCGCCAGCGGCGTCACTTACGTGGGCTCGGGCAAACTGGCTGAGATCAAGGAGTTCATCAAGAACGAGGAAGACAATGAGCGTGAAGTAGGTATGGTCATCTTTGACGACGAGCTCAATATCAAGCAGTTGCGTAATATAGAAAAAGAACTGCAGGTGAAGATACTCGATCGAACATCGCTCATCCTCGACATTTTCGCCATGCGTGCCCAGACCGTCACCGCCAAGACACAGGTGGAGTTGGCGCAGTACAAGTACATGTTGCCCCGACTGCAACGCCTGTGGACCCACCTTGAACGACAGCGAGGCGGTAGTGTGGGACTGCGCGGACCTGGTGAGACCCAGCTGGAGATGGACCGCCGCATCATCCTCAGCCGCATGTCGCTGCTCAAGCAACGGCTCAAGGAAATCGACACGCAGAAAGTGACCCAGAGGAAGAACCGAGGGCGTCTCATCCGAGTGGCGCTCGTGGGCTACACCAACGTGGGCAAGTCCACCATCATGAACCTCATCGCCAAGAGTGAGGTCTTTGCAGAAAACAAACTCTTCGCCACGCTCGACACCACGGTGCGCAAGGTCATCATCGGTAACCTGCCATTCCTCTTGGGCGACACTGTGGGATTCATCCGCAAACTGCCAACCGACCTTGTCGATTCCTTCAAAAGCACACTCGACGAGGTGCGTGAGGCCGACCTCCTGCTCCATGTGGTCGATATCTCCCATCCCGACTTTGAAGAGCAGATCAACGTGGTAGATAAGACACTTGCTGATATCGATGCTGCCAACAAACCCACCATCATCGTCTTCAACAAAATCGACGCCTATACCTGGGTGGAGAAAGAGCCAGACGACCTCACGCCACCAACCAAGGATAATATCTCACTCGACGACCTGATGAAGACCTGGATGGCCAAGATGCACGACAACTGCTTCTTCATCTCCGCCAAGGAACAGACCAACCTGCAGGGCTTCAAGGACATGTTGTATAAGAAAGTGAAGGAACTACACGTGCAGAAATATCCCTACAACGACTTCCTCTTCCAGAACTACAACGACGAGGGCGAAGAAATTTAACTTCCCCTTTAACTTCCCCTTTAACT
>CAMOWU010000208.1 GCA_946628545.1 uncultured Bacteroides sp.
AATATGGCATTAGTCAACGAACATTTTCTCAAACTCCCCGACAACTACTTGTTTGCCGACATCGCCAAGCGGGTGAATCGTTTCAAGGCCACCCATAAAGGAGTGGACATCATCAGTCTGGGCATTGGCGACGTGACCCAACCCCTCTGCCCCGCAGTGGTCAGTGCCATCCACAAAGCCGCCGACGAGATGGGCGATGCCTCCTGTTTCCGCGGTTATGGTCCCGAGCACGGCTACGATTTTCTTCGCGATGCCATTCTCAAGCACGACTTCCTTCCCCGCGGCATCCACCTCGACATCGACGAGGTGTTCATCAACGACGGTGCCAAAAGCGACACAGGCAACATCCAGGAGTTGATCCGCTGGGACAACAGCATCGGAGTGACCGACCCCATCTATCCCGTCTATCTCGACTCCAATGCCATGATCGGTCGTGCAGGCGTGAAAGACGCCAATGGGCGGTGGAGCAACGTGGAGTATATACCCTGCAACGCCGAGAACGGTTTTGTGCCACAGTTGCCCAAGCGTCGTGTAGATGTGATTTACCTCTGCTACCCCAACAACCCCACAGGAACCGTCATCAGCAAGGCTGAACTGCGCAAATGGGTGAACTACGCCCTCAGGAACGACACCCTCATCTTCTACGACGCCGCCTACGAGGCCTACATCCAAGACCCCGCCATCCCCCACTCCATCTACGAGATCAAGGGAGCGAGGAAATGCGCCATCGAATTCCACAGTTATTCCAAGACAGCAGGTTTCACGGGTGTGCGCTGCGGTTATACCATCGTGCCCAAAGACCTCACAGCCTCCACCCTCTCAGGCGAGCGCATCCCGCTCAACCCGCTGTGGAACCGCCGCCAGTGCACCAAGTTCAACGGCACCAGCTACATCTCCCAACGGGCAGCCGAGGCCATCTACACCCCTCAGGGCAAGGAACAAGTGAAAGCCACCATCGCCTACTACATGCAGAACGCCACGAAGATGCGGCAGACGCTCACCCGCCTCGGCATGGAAGTCTATGGCGGCGAGAACGCCCCTTATATCTGGGCTCGCACCCCCAGAGGCGTCGATTCTTGGAAATTCTTCGATCAGTTGCTCCACGGCGCTCATGTGGTCTGCGCTCCTGGCGTGGGTTTCGGTCCGAGCGGCGAGGGTTACGTCCGTTTCACCGCCTTTGGCAGTCATGAGCAGACCGAAGAGGCATTGGACAGGATCGAGCAATGGATGAAATGAGCGTTTTTATCAACAGATACAATCAGAATAAAAAGAACAACAAACACAAACTATAAAACCTTTATGATTATGTCAAACCTCAGATTCAAAGTAGTCGAAGAGGCATTCAAGAAGAAGCCTATCGACGTGGTGGCTCCCAGTGAGCGTCCTTACGAGTATTTCGGCAAGAAAGTCTTCGGACGCAGCAAGATGTACAAGTACCTGCCGAAGGACATCTATGAGAAGATGATCGACGTGATAGACAACGGCGCCCGCCTGGAGCGCGATGTGGCCGATGCTGTGGCTGCCGGTATGAAACAGTGGGCAGTGGAGCAGGGTGTGACCCACTACACCCACTGGTTCCAGCCCCTGACCGAAGGCACTGCCGAGAAACACGACTCCTTCATCGAGCATGACGGCAAAGGCGGCATGGTGGAAGACTTCAGCGGCAAGTTGCTGGTTCAGCAGGAACCCGACGCCTCGTCGTTTCCCTCTGGTGGTATCCGCAGCACCTTCGAGGCCCGTGGCTACTCAGCCTGGGATCCCACATCGCCCGTATTCATCATGGACGACACCCTGTGCATCCCCACCGTGTTTATCTCCTACAGCGGTGAGGCCCTCGACTACAAAGCCCCTCTGCTCCGTGCCCTTCACGCCGTGAACGTAGCCGCCACAGAGGTGTGCCACTACTTCGACCCCAACGTGAAGAAAGTGACCAGCAACCTCGGCTGGGAACAGGAGTATTTCCTGGTGGATGAGGGTCTCTACTCAGCCCGTCCCGACCTGTTGCTCACTGGCCGCACCCTGATGGGTCACGACTCAGCCAAGAACCAGCAGATGGACGACCACTACTTCGGCACCATCCCCGACCGCGTGCAAGCCTTCATGAAAGACATGGAGATTCAGGCTCTGGAATTGGGCATCCCCTGCAAAACACGTCACAACGAGGTGGCACCCAACCAGTTTGAGGTGGCTCCCATCTTTGAGGACACCAACTTGGCAGTCGATCACAACATGCTGCTCATGTCGCTGATGAAGAAGGTGGCCCGCAAGCACGGTTTCCGTGTGTTGCTCCACGAGAAGCCCTTCGCTGGCATCAACGGCAGTGGCAAGCACAACAACTGGAGTCTTTCGACCGACACAGGCGTGCTGCTCCATGCCCCCGGCAAGACCCCTGAGCAAAACCTCCGTTTCGCCGTGTTCATCGTTGAGACCTTGATGGGTGTCTATCGCCACAACGGCCTGTTGAAGGCCTCCATCATGAGCGCCACCAACGCCCACCGTCTGGGTGCCAACGAGGCACCGCCAGCCATTGTCAGTTCATTCCTTGGCACACAGCTCTCCGACCTGCTCGACCACATCGAGAAAGCCGACAAGGACGACATCTTCCAGATGGATGGCAAACAAGGCATGAAGATGGACATCCCCGAGATTCCAGAGTTGCTCATCGACAATACCGACCGCAACCGCACCTCACCTTTCGCCTTCACTGGCAACCGCTTTGAGTTTCGTGCCGTGGGCAGCGAGGCCAACTGCGCCTCGGCCATGATTACCCTCAACGCAGCCGTGGCAGAGGCTCTGAGCGACTTCAAGACCCGTGTAGATGCCAAGATAGCAGAATACAGCGTACGTCCGGAGTTTGCAGAGAACACAGGCCACACCGCCAAGTACCATGCCATCATCGACGTGTTGCGGGAAGACATCAAGACCTGCAAGCCCATCCGCTTCAACGGCAACGGCTACTCCGACGAATGGATAGAAGAGGCTACACGCAGAGGTCTGGACGTGGAGAAGTCGTGTCCCGTGATCTTCGAACGCTATCTCGACCCCGCCTCCATCAAGTTGTTTGAGAGCCAGGGTGTGATGACGGAGAAAGAGTTGGTGGCACGCAACGAAGTGAAATGGGAGACCTACACCAAAAAGATCCAGATTGAGGCCCGTGTGCTGGGCGACCTGTCAATGAACCACATCATTCCTGTTGCCACCCGTTATCAAAGTCAGTTGCTGCAGAACGTGGAAAACATGGCAGAGGTCTTTCCCAAGGACAAAGCCGCAAAGCTCTCGGCACGCAACCTGAAGATCATCGAAGAGATCGCAGAGCGCACCACGCTCATTGAGACCCAGGTGGAAGAACTGGTCAACGCACGCAAGGTGGCCAACAAGATCAGCGATGAGCACGAAAAGGCCATCGCCTACCACGACACCGTGGAACCCAAGCTCGACACCATCCGTTATCAGATCGACAAACTGGAGCTCATCGTCGATGACAGCTGTTGGCCACTGCCCAAGTACCGCGAGCTCCTGTTCATCAGATAACCATAGAAAAACCCATATCAGATACAATTCCAAACCATGAGAAGCCCCGTGTGTCCGTGACGGACACACGGGGCTGAATTGTAGTGCAATCACAACCAAAGAGCAGCACATAGCAATTTGCAGGACAAATCCTTATTTTACAAACGTGTATTTTCATTGACCGTAGGGACGCGACGTGTCGCGTCCGTTATGTTTCGGACGCGACACGTCGCGTCCCTACACAAAGTATAAGCAAATCACTTATACCCTTGCAGATGTTTATCGGAATGTGTAATTTTGCAACGTCGAAGTAAGAGATGCGGCATTCCTGCCGTACAAC
>CAMOWU010000209.1 GCA_946628545.1 uncultured Bacteroides sp.
GTATCAGCGATAGCCTGTTTGACAGACCGTCCCTTGGTGATGTTGCCGTAGTACTCTTTCGCCTTGGCTTTGAGGTTATCTGGGGTCAGCCCTACCTTTGTGGCTCCCTTCTTGAGCAGTCCCAGGCCACCATCCATCAGTTTCTCAGTGAGATACTCACGTCCAACGACCTTCACACCACACCAGAAGCCGCCCCAGACACTGTTGCCGCCTCTATCTACATATTCCTTCATCTCGCGCACCACTTCCATGGACGTGAACACCACTTCAGAGCACCCGAGCGTGAAGACGCCGAGTGCCATGCGCGAGAAGAAACCAAGGGAGTCTTCAACTTCCTTGCCCTTGGCCATGAAAGCGTCGAAGAACATCATCAGTTCGTCGCCCAGAGTGACAGGTTCCGCTTCTCCGTTGGCACCGGCGAACGTACCGTTACGGAAGCTGGTCCAAACATGCCGCACAGTGCGCAGCTGTTCCGTGTCATAACCGTAAGCGGCATTATAACCGTCGAGCATAGCCTGGATATAGCGGTCGAGAGGAGCGAGATTCTTCAGGTAGCCATGGGTGAAAATGACACTCTGTATGCGCATGAGGTTCTCGCCGTTGCGCTCGTCTTCCTTCAACTGGTTCATGCCGTCGGCCATGTCTTTCGACTGGCGGACTGGTTGGGAGTTGAGGGTCACCTCCTTCTCCAACTCATAGTTCCTGTCGTTGAACGAAGCCTTGACCTTCATCTTGGCGGCAACACGAAGCGGAGCGTCAAGCCCGTGCCTGATGCAGCGGAGGATGATGGGGCGAGCGCCGTCTTCCGTCTCCTTGCGAGGTTCCCAGTCGATACCGAGTTTTTCCACAATCTCCTTACGTGCCTCGTCAACCGCCTCGAAGGTGATCTCATCTGGCACGGCGGGGATGCGCAGCACACGGTGTGCCTCCTCGTCGTATTCGAACAACCTGAGCTGGCACTTGGTCTCAGCCGGCGTCATCGTCTTGAGTTCATATTTGGGCTCATCTGTGGAGTTCCAAGGAGTGGTGTTGACATACTGCTCGAAGCGGAACCGTTTGCTCAGGTGATTGACCATGTCGTACTCCTCGATGTAGCACTTGACGTAGGTGGTGTCCATCGTCAGTCCCATCTGGAAACGGCAGATCGGATATTCGGTCTTTTCCTCACGCCCGCTTTCCGACTTGGCTTTGATCAGGAGCGAATAGTAGCTGTATTGGCCGGCAGCGAGTTGCTTCTTGAAGTCGGGACACAGTTTGTTTTCTCTCAACACGGCAAACCAGAGGCCTTTCTCCTTGTCTTGCTTTAATTCCACATCGTAGGCATCGGATTCCACCGAGAGTTCCACCTTTGGGTTTTCTCCGAGTCCGAGGATGACGAAGGGCAGTTCGACCGTTTTCTCATAACCGGCTGGCAACGTGAGGTTGTCCTGACCGAATAGGAACTGCACGCCCTCGATGAAGAAGTGCATGTGGTTGGTGAAGGAGGCACCCTCGGCAGCAATACGGAAATCAACGACAGCCTCAGTGGGTGCTCCGTCAACATCGGGCGCCAAGACATTGGCAGCCATATAGCCATTCATATAGACGGCATCACTGACCACCAAATAATCGGGACTCGTGATGGTGATCATCTTGGTCAGACCGACATCGGTCATCTCCCTTCCGTCGGGATACATCTTCACAATACGCGCATAGACAAGCTGTGGAGGGTCGCCAGGTACGAAGGTGTCGCCGAAATCCTTCTTGATGCGCATCTCATACAAGCAATTCTCGTCGGGATCTTCCTCCTCTTGCTTCTTTGGTCTCTGTCCAGGCACTGGAGGCGGAGTGGCTTTTTGCTTTTCCTTCTCTTTCTTCTCCTTGTCTTTTTTGCGTTTCCAGGCGAGTAATCCACCGGCACCGATGATCGCACCGATAAGCGGTGGCACAAGCCAACCCATTTCGCCATCATCATCTGACGCTACAGTCTCGATTTCATCATGCTGAGGACCGATATCAGTGGGGGCCTCACTACCTGGATCGACAATGACGGGCAAGTCATCCCCACCCGACTCTTCCACCGGGTTGTTTTGGGGTCTCGGAGGTAGGATGTGGAACTCGTCGTAGAACACCTCAACGTCTTCCCTATAGGTTTTGCCTTCTATATACTGGTGGATATAGCGAGCTGCTATACGGACCCAACAACCATTCTCGTCGATGATGACGACACTTATAGGATTTGCAAATTGATAAGGAGGCTTTGTTACCTGACCTCTGACAAGAGTACTGTTCTTGGGTTCCTGATGGTAACTCCAACCATAAAATAATTCATACCTCTTGACCTCGTCAATGTTGTCGTATTTGGTCTTCTTGGTAGAATTCTCGCCCGATGGGGAAAAAGAAACAACGATTTGAACACTGCCATTCTGATAAACGCTATAGGAATTAAAACCATTCCACAATTGATAGAGGTCGGTCAGTTCATCGCGTTGCATATTGTTTTGGGCATCACGATAGTAGCCTCTCTTTGTCTTCGTCTTTTTTTGGTCCAGTGTACGACCTTGATGACCAAGCACACTGAATTGGTCTTCCACCCCTTCAATCCTATAAGTGATGGTACCGAATCCCGTGCTGACGGTCCTCTCAAGGGCTGATGCCGCCTGCGAGAGGAGAAAACAGAAAAGAAAGATCACGAACACCTTTCCTTTTCGGATGATCTTCATGAAGGCGTTCTGCGCCTGCGTGGTGGTGCAGCGGATCTCGCCGCTTGTGGATGTGGCTTTGATGTCATTGTCGGTCAGTTGAGAGATGATCTCCCTCAGTTTGTTGACCGTGTTTTCCACATTGGCACGCACGGTTTGCGGGTCGTACTGCGGTGGCTGCTGCGGTGGCATGGGTTGCCGCCCTTGTGGTGACACAGGTGGAGGTGTAGGTGCTTGTTGTGACACAGGCGGAACTGTCTGTGCTTGTTGTGACACAGGCGGAGCTGTCTGTGCTTGCTGTGACACAGGTGGTGGTGTCGGTGCTTGTTGTGACACAGGTGGAGGCGTAGGTGCTTGCTGTGACACAGGCGGTGGCGTGGGTGGCACAGTTTGCCTCAGAGGTTGAGGTTGAGGTTGTGGTGGTGCTGTTGTCTGTCGGTTGTTTTGCTGGTTGGGAGGTGGTGGTGGCGTGGGAGCCACAAGTGATTTGCCGCATCTGGTGCAGAAGCGGGCGTTGTCTGCGAGTTGTTGTCCACAATATCTACAAAACATAGGCTGAATGTTTTTCAGGTCATACTTTCTTCGGCACAAAGTCAACGATATGCAAATATCGCACAAAAGAACGACATCTGCAAATAAATCAATGATTATTCTGAAATTAATTGCTCAGCCACAAATAGGAGGTACGGCATTCCTGCCGTACAAATGAAGTTCAACATTCCGAACAAATAGGAGGTACGGCATTCCTGCCGTACAAAAAAAGTTCAACATTCCGTACAAATAGGAGGTACGGCATTCCTGCCGTACAAATGAAGTTCAACATTCCGTACAAATAGGAGGTACGGCATTCCTGCCGTACAAAAAAGTTCAACATTCCGCACAAATAGGAGGTACGGCATTCCTGCCGTACAAAAAAAACTCCGCATTCCTGCCGTACAAAAAACTCTCCATTCCTGCCGTACAAATAAACCCAAATCGGTCATTAGGATTATTTAGTGCTATCTTGGTTGTTTTTAATT
>CAMOWU010000210.1 GCA_946628545.1 uncultured Bacteroides sp.
TTGTCGCTGTCGTCCCTCTTCTCGTAGTATTGTTTTTTGAGGGGGTGAGCGGTGACTTCATCAAATCTCTGGCGGTTTCTGACGATGTCGATGGCCATGTAGATGGACTCTCTGAACGAGTCGGTGGATGCGATTCCTTTGCCTGCGATGTCGTATTCTACAGCTTGTGCAGGCGCAGTTCTGACGATTGGCAGACCAGCAGTGTAGTTGACTCCACCTTCGGGGAAGAGTGTTCTGAAAGGCACGAATCCCTGGTCGCGGTACATCGCCAGAACGGCATCGAAGTGTGTGAAGAGGTCAGAGCCGAAGAACTCATCCACGGGATAAGGGCCGAAAGTGAGAATCTTCTTCTCGTTCATCTCCTGGATAGCAGGCTCGATGATTTCATATTCCTCCGAGCCAGGTCCGCCACCACCTTGAGGGTTGAGTGAGAGTACGGCTATGCGTGGCCGTTCGATATAGAAGTCCCTCTGCAATGCCTCGTTGAGTACGGCTATTTTCTCCTTGATGAGGTTCTTGGTGAGTGTAGTGGATATTTTGCTGATGGGAATATGCGTGGTGACGAATGCCACTCGGACATTGTCTTTGACAAGCATCATGAGCGACTGGTGTCCGTCGCCGACAATACCCTGTATGTACTCCGTCTGGCCAGGGAAGTTGATTCCCTGACTCTTAATCGTGCTGCTGTTGAGAGGAGTTGTGACAAGGACGTCGATCAGTCCCTTGTTGAGTTCAGCCAGGGCCTTGTCGAGCGACATGAGCGCAGCTTTTCCCGCTTCCGATGTAGGTTGTGAGAAGTTCACGATCACCTCACTGTCACCAAAGCAATTGACCATATACACGCGTCCTTCGCCCGCCTCAGAAGCCGAATGCACGACGGTGAGGTTGGTCTGGTTGTCGATGGCTTTCTTATGATAAGCCGCCACTTTTGGTGAACCATAAATGATGGGGGTACACATATCCAGCATCCCCTCCTCACTGAAGGTTTTCAGCACCAGTTCGTATCCGATGCCATTTATGTCTCCGTGGGTGATGCCCACCTTGATTTTTGGATCCATATTTATTGATATATTTATTGGATTTAATATATATAGTTATATAATTATTTCTTGTCTTCTGATTCTTCTTCTGGCAGCGGGTTAAGGGTGTAGAGCGAAGCCTCCAGTTTGCGTATCATTCCCCGTTTGTTTTTCTCTGGTGCATAGACAAACCCTTCTGCCACGACGATCATTCCCCGAATGGTATCGACAATGGAGTGAGCCACGAATGGTCCTCCCATCATGTCGTTCTTCATTTCCCATAGTCCTCGCGCTTCCTGGGCATAATGTCCTCTGACATTGATGTCCTTGAGCATGACACTGGGCCGGTAGGTGGACATATACATATTGGGTTTCTCGCCTGGAATGTTTTCCCTCATGAACGAGTCGCGCAAGGCAAGATATACCCCTCGATTGAACACATCCTTTGAGACGTATGGATAACTGTAGATCACGATGTTTTGCAATCCGGAGACAGCGTCGTTGGAAGCCCAGATGAAATGGTCGCCTTTTTTCATTTTGTTCAGTTCTATAGGAATGAAGAACTCGCATCCGAACATCTCCTTCACGGCTTGTGCGAATTTCACGTTGTGTTCATCCTGTAGATAAGTGGCCTCACGGTTGATTTCCTCGTCGGTGAAGAAGTTGAGCAAAAACTGCGTATGCTCAGTGATATAGGTTGAGACCGATACCACATCGGGGCCCTGTATGGTGAGAATAGCCTGCGGTGAGGAGAAGACATCTCTTTCAAGTCGGAACTTGGCCATGGTATATTCATTGGGATCGACCACGATGCGAATGATGTTTCTAAAGAGATTGGTGATGCGGTCGTAGTGCTCAGGTGTGACGTGCGACACCTTGAAATAAGCCTCGTCCCGAGGCAATCCTTTCATCGGTGTTTTCAACACATCGAGTAAGGATTTTCCGGGATAACCGTCGTAGATAGAGTCTTCCGCCACGACCATGATCTCGTAAGGGTTACCACTGGAGATGGGCGTGAGTATCGAAGTGATGTTTTTTCGGATGCGTTTGTCGCGACTGCTGCAAGATACAAAGGTCACGGCCAGCGCGACCATCAGCAGCAATATCAAGGATTTGTCAAGTCTTTTCATAAGATAGCAAATATGGTTATACAATATCATTAACGCCATGTTCTACGAGTTATTGTCGTCCCCCTGGGTCTTTCGTTTCTCCTGCTCAGCCGTGTTGAGCATTCCGCAGGCAGCGAAGATATCCTCCCCTCTTGAAGCGCGTATGGTAGAGAACAGTCCATGCGCAGTGAGGTAATCCCTGAAAGCCATCATCTTGTCCATATCGACTCCGTCGAGTTCCACATTGGGTATTTTGTGGAAACGTATCAGGTTGATGCGGCAGTCGAGTCCTTTCAGCAGTTGTACGAGCGCTTTGGCGTATGTGAGGCTGTCGTTGAGTCCCTTGAACATGATATACTCGAAGGACAGACGCCTTTGGTGACTGAAATCATAGTGTCTCAAAGTCTCGACGATTTCCTCGATGCCCATTTGTTTTTCCGCAGGCATGATGCTGAGTCGCTGCTCGTGGATGGGTGAGTGCAGGCTGACAGCCAAGTGGCATTGCGAATCTTCGAGGAATCGTTTGATGTTCTTTCTCAGTCCCACGGTTGATACCGTGATGCGGTGAGGGCTCCACGCCAGTCCATAGTCGGCAGTAAGAATATCGAGTGCTTTCATCACCTCGTCGAGGTTGTCGAATGGCTCTCCCTGTCCCATGAAGACAATATTGGTGAGTTGTTCGGCATGATCCACCGAGAGCACTTGGTTGATGATATCGCCGACGGTGAGATTTCCTCCGAATCCCTGTTTGCCAGTCTGACAGAAGAGGCAGTTCATCTTGCATCCAACCTGCGAGCTCACGCAAAGCGTATTTCGGTCCCTGTCGGGAATGAAAACCGTCTCCACGAATCCTCCCGCTGATGTTTGGAAGAGATACTTGACCGTTCCATCACTTGAGGTGAGCGTTGTGACAGGTTGACTGCGTCCTATGGTGTATTGTTGTCCGAGTAGTTCTCTGTGTTTCTTAGAGATGTTGGTCATCTGGTCAAATTCCGTCACCCTCTTGGTGTAGATCCACTGCGCCAACTGTTTGGCTGCAAAAGCAGGCATACCCAACTGACGAGCCACATCAGCGAGTTGTTCTAAAGTCATGCCCAGCAAAGGAACCTTATTTTCCATTTCGATCTTCAATGCTTTATTGCTTTGTCAAGGTAAATGGCTGTTGAAATCGACCCATACCTCGTCATAAAATGCAAATTTAGTCATTTTCTGAAATTTGAGCCACAGATAAGTCTTAAATAAATAAAAAAAAGGATACCTTTACGATAGGTTCGTGGAATATTCTCATTGACGCCATAGTGAAATCCTTATGATGCCCATCCGTGATGAGTGCCGCAGTCAGGGAGGGTAGGAAGAAATGTTTCATGTTTCCTAAGAAAAAGAGATTTCTATAATATTCATTCAGAATCGGGTTTTATTTTGCATATTCGGCACCGTTTCCGCATATTTTCATGGTATTTTTTGCATAAATGTTTCCTTATTCGCTGCGGATGAAACAAGATGAAACATTTTAACATTTATTAGAAAACATTGTTGAAGATGGTAATTAGTCGTTCAAACTCT
>CAMOWU010000211.1 GCA_946628545.1 uncultured Bacteroides sp.
CTGCAAAAGACACACGTGCAGCCAGCACTGCCGACCAGTGCAACACAACCGTAGGTGACAAGATTGATTTGGGCACATATGTAAAACAAGGAGAAATAGTTTCCGTCTATATGTCAGAAACTTTACCAACAAGCACAGCAGGAAATGCTGTCGAATCGTTGCCTTCAAATAATGGTATTTATTACTTCACAAAAATAGCCGGTCAAAGTTATGAAGATGGTGACAATGGAAAATATTCAGTGACATATAATGGAGTTACTTCAGAATATGACATGTATCAAATTGCAGATATCATAAACGATAAAAGTAAAACATTAAATTACTATTTCAAAGGAAGAAGAATTTATACTTGGCAACAGGATTGGAATCATGAGTGGGATAATTCACCTGACATCCAGGAAGAAAATGGAAGTCGGTATTTGTGGGTAAATGATGATTATGTCACTTTACCATACAACCAAGGTGGCCACCCCGCGTTCTATGACTCACAAAGTCAAAATATAACGGTGAAATGGGCAGGCGATTTCTATTATCTCAACGATGTCTATAAGTCTATCGACAAAGAGACACAGATGCCGTTTGACGATCTGTTGCCACTCGTGAGCTCGGCTCATCCCGACCCCATCTTCCACGAAACAGAAGACAACCGCACCAAATGGGAAGATGACCTTGACTTCAATGTGGAGTTGGTGCTCACCGAAGATGGTCCAATGACATATACCTATGTATTCTACGGATCTATCTACCACAATATGTTGGGCTACTTCTATTGGTTTGAGGATGAGGGTATGACTGATGCTGAGAGAAAAGCCGCACGAATTGCCGCACCAAAATATGTCCTCATGAACAACACATTCCCAACAAATGTGCAAAGTGAAACAGGAAAGCCCAACCTGCAGTGCTATAACGATCAGAATGGAACCAATGCGCACACACCTGGTGGTATGGATATGCCAACGTGGGTGGATTCAGGCATAGAAGCTCACACAGGCCACTTCCTACAAGGCACAACCTACCACATGGTTTATTTCGGTGAGAACTATGACGGAACTGCTTCCTATACGTTCCCCAAGGGCGCACATGTAGCATTCTTCCTGCTCACTAAGGCTACACACGGTTCAGATGGAGGAAAAGGAGCATACGAAGACAACAAGGGTACTGGTCTCTTCTATTCTATCAAAGACATGAACGAAGACCAGGAAATAATGATTGACGAAGAGGGCAACAAATGCTTCCTCAACGACAAACACTGGTGGGCATCACAGGTTGGTGGCACCTGGAATCCAGATGAAGAACGACCAAACGAAGGTGAAGTGGCTGCCGTGTTCTACAGTTACAAAGGCTCGATGGTTTTAGGTTTCGAGGACGATGTGGATAAGGATGAAAACGATATGCTCTTCTTCATCAGCGCACCTATCACTCCACCTGTGGAACTTTCTGATGAAACTGAGGAAGAGATGTCGTGGGTAGTGGCTTGCGAGGACCTTGGCGGCACTTACGACTACGACTTCAACGATATTGTCTTCGACCTCGGTCAACTGACTGTTTACACCACTACAACAACCACTTCTGAAGGCCAATCCTCTTCAACCATCTCCTTGAATAAGGCTGAACTCTTCCTGCGCCCATTGGCTGCCGGTGGTACACTGCCCGCTTACATCTACTTCGATGCGAACGGTGACGGCATCAACAGCGACGACGAACTGATTGGTGAGGCTCACGACCTACTGAAAGCTGGTGCTCCTACCACAGGGCCTATCAACGTTGGCGGAATGAGCGTGGATCCAACGAAAGTAGCACGTATCAAACTTGCCGACATCGATGAACCTTCAGTCACTGAAGAAGGCATCAAGTCGTATATCGCCGAGCAGGTGGCAAAGATCAAGATTGTGGTGAACAACGGAGGTACAAAAGAAGCTCTGGAAGTCACTGCACCTGACGAGAACGGCAGCAACATTCCTCAGATGCTGATCCTGCCTCGCGGATGGGACTGGCCAACAGAACACCAGCACATCTTCACCGTCTATCCACAGTTCAAAGAGTGGTCAACAGACAAGACCAAGAACGGCTGGATCACCGATCCTATCGGCAGCTTCTACACAAATCCGTTCAAATAATCCTTAAAGACGTATTTATCCATGCGGATGGAGTGCTTAGCAAACCTGAGCACTCCATCTTTTTATTTCAAGCTGTAGGGACGCGACACGTCAACCCAATCATAGCGGACGCGACACGTCGCGTCCCTACGGGAAAAAGAAGGAGCCCAGTGGTATTAACCGCTGGGCTCTATCTTCAACATTGTTTTTTTGTTGGTTTTTGAGAGAATTGAAACTTCACAGCCTCTTTTTAGGTCTCAAAGCATGATTGTTATTTTGGTTTAAAGTTTTGGTTTCTACTGTTGTTGGTCGGTAGCCAAAGGTTTGGATCCTAATGGCATGATGGTGTCGATACTGGCTTCAGCAGCCACATGGTCAACATTGTTGGTGGCAGTGACCACATCTGTCTGCCTGTAGGTCTGTGGATGAGCCATGTAGTCTGTCTGAACTGGCTCAGGCCTATCCTGCAAAATCGACTTCTCGGTGATGGAACCGATGGTAAGTACAATCGCTATAGCAGCTGCGGCCTTGACGATGGGTGAGAAACGACTCCAAAGGCTAATCTGACGCGCCTTGACTGCCGGCTTATCCTCTACCATGGCCAAGATGCGCTCGTCGAAATCATCGCTCAGACGGTTCTCCTTGTCCTCATCTGCGATGGCGAATACCTCCTTGTACTGCAACAGGCGTGCAGGCACATCCTTCTGGTTGAAGAAGGAGCGTAGGATCTGCTCTTCCTCCAGACTGGTCTCGCATTCCCAGTAGCGTTCCAGTAGTTGTTCAATGTACTTATAATCCATACCTGTTGAGTTTGATGTATTGTTCTTTGATTTTCTGCCTTGCCCTGAAGAGACTGACCTTCACATCTGCTTCTGTGATTTGCAGGATCTGAGCGATCTCTTTGTACTCCTTGCCTTCCACATCGCGCAACTGGATGATGGCTTGCTGCTTCTCTGGCAACTGGCTGACAATCTGTTGTATCAGGCTTTGTCCTTCCTTGGCAATCAGTTGGTCTGCCGGAGTGTTGTCGCTGTCTGCCGCCTCATGCAATGCAGGGTCGAATGCGATGTTCTGCGTTTCTTTCTTCTGCAGGTGGTCGATAGCGAGGTTGTGGCAAATGGTGAACCCCAATGTCTCTATCCCCTCCGCCTTGAGCTCTTCGCG
Source organism: uncultured Bacteroides sp. (assembly GCA_946628545.1). Taxonomy (GTDB): domain Bacteria; phylum Bacteroidota; class Bacteroidia; order Bacteroidales; family Bacteroidaceae; genus RUG11857. The sequence goes on from CAMOWU010000211.1 coordinate 3,261, forward strand.
TTTGTTCCAGAGGCGCAGGAGCGTCTCCTGCACGATGTCTTCAGCCTCCTCTCTGTTGCGAGTAAGACGAAGTGCCAGTCTGAAGAACTTGTCTTTCAGTGGCAAAACATCGTTTCTGAAACTGATCTCTTTCATCGCCTTCTAAATACTAATACGGGTGAACTGGAAGAAAGTTACAGCTCACCCAACATTTTTTTATATTTTTTTGAGGACTCCCCTCCCCTCTAAGGGGAGGGGCAGGGGTGGGGTAAAATACAGGCTCCTATTGATACAGCACAAGGGCAATTAACAGGATTCCCCTCTAAGGGGAGGGGCAGGGGTGGGGTAAAATACAGGCTCCTATTGATACA
>CAMOWU010000212.1 GCA_946628545.1 uncultured Bacteroides sp.
AGGTCATAGACACCCCTCTGCGCTATGCTGATGCCACCCGTCTCCTCCGAAACGATGACCGCTAAGGCGTCGCTCTGCTCCGTGATGCCGAGTGCGGCACGGTGGCGCAAACCCAGTTCCTTGGGGATGGAGATGTTGTGCGACACAGGCAGCACACATCCCGCCGCCGCTATGCGCTTCTTGCTGATGACCATCGCACCGTCGTGCAAAGGACTGTTCTTGAAGAAGATGTTCTCTATCAGGCTTTGGTTCACGCGGGCGTCGATCAATTCGCCGGTGCTGATGATGTCGCTCAGCGCCATGTTGCGCTCCACCACGATGAGCGCTCCCACCTTGTTGCGGCTCATGTCCATACAAGCCCTGACGATGGGCATGACCACAGGGTCGGACCCTTGGTCCTTCTCCTTGAACTTGAACATACGCGCAAGGATGTTGAACTTGCGGTGCGTGCCGATGGTGATGAAGAATCGACGTATGTCGTCCTGGAAAAGGATAATCAGTGCCAGGGCACCCACACTGATGAGTTTGTCGAAGATACTACCCAAGAGACGCATCTGGAACATCTGCGACACCACTACCCACAAACCGAAGAAGATGAGGATACCGTAGAAGATGTTGAGCGATCCTGAGTCTTTCATCAGGCGGTAGATGTTGTAGAGCAGCAGGGCGACAAGCAGGATGTCGATGGCGTCTTTTATTCCAAAATCAAAAGGCATAGCGTTGGGGGATAGGTTGTTAGGGTTGGAATGAATGATGTTGCCCTTGCAGGGCGATTTGTTTGGGGGAATTTCATATCCCAGGGTGTTGCCCTGGGCTGAGTTATATTGCCCTTTCAGGGCGATGGCGTTTGAACTTGCAGTAGCTGCCCTGGGCTAAGGGATATTGCCCTTTCAGGGTGATGGGGATTGCATCTGGCAGTAGATCTCCACACATTCCTTGGCGGCGCGGACGTCGTGCACCCTCAGGATGCTGGCACCTTTGGTGAGGGCGATGGTGTTGACCACTGTTGTGCCGTTGAGCGCCTCTTCGGGTGTGGTGTCCAGCAGGCGGTAGATCATGCTCTTGCGCGAGCATCCCACCAGAATGGGCAACTCCAGCGCCTGTAGCTGTTGCATCTGCCCGAGGAGCTGGTAGTTGTGGTCCAGGGTCTTGCCGAAACCGAAACCAGGGTCGATGATGATGTCCTTCTGTCCCCGGTCCCTGAGTTTTTGCACTCGGTCGGCGAAGTAGAGCAGCACCTCGAGCATCAAGTCATCGTAGTGGGGGGCGGTTTGCATGTCGGCAGGTGTGCCTTTGGAGTGCATGAGGATATAAGGCACGCCCAGTCGGGCAACAGTGTCGAACATCCCCACGTCCATACTGCCTCCGGAGATGTCGTTGACCATATCCACCCGATAGTCTTCGACGCACATCCTCGCCACCGAAGATCGGAAGGTATCGACCGACAGGATGGCGTCGGGCAGTGCTTTACGGATAGCGTCGAAGGCATGCGCCAAACGACGCTTCTCTTCTTCCTCGTCGGGACAAGAAGCGCCAGGGCGGGTGGAACAACCGCCCACATCGATGATGCTCGCACCATCAAGAAGCATTTGCTTTGCCTGTTCCACGATGTCGGCATCCGTCTGCCGCCTGCTTCCAGCATAGAAGGAGTCGGGAGTGACATTGATGATGCCCATGACGCGTGGAACGGACAAATCGAGTAATTTGCCGTTGCAATTGATGCTGTATTGAAGTTTTTTCTCCATGACAATGCAAAACTAATGATTATTATTGACTTGATGAAGTGGTTTTTGCTTTTTTGTGTTAACTTTGCCGAAAGTTTTTGCGAAAAGGGTAAAACTCCCCTCCCTTTTAAGGGGAGGGGTGCCTGAAAGGCGGGGTGGGGTGGCATCGAGGTAGTTGACCCCACCCCTGCCCCTCCCCTTCGAGGGGAAGTTAAGAATTAAGAGTTAAGAAAAATAGACCCCACCCCTGCCCCTCCCCTCGAAGGGGAGGGGAGTTGGTGAGCCTCCGTTCTGAGTTGATGGTCGCTTCGCTCAAAATTGCCGAAAAATTTGATACAAAATTATTGAAAATAGAATAGTAGGAGATTTTCTTCAATTTTTCTTAATAATTTTTCTATAATTTTGAGCGCAGCGACCCCGAAAACGTATAGGCTGAGGAGTTACAGGAGTTGTGAAATAGCGTGATTAATCATTTATTGAATATGGATATACAACGTTTGTACGAATTGTTTCTGGCCCATCCTGTGGTGACTACCGACAGTCGGCAGTGTCCCGAGGGCTCTATCTTTTTTGCTTTGAAGGGCGAAACCTTCGATGGCAATCAGTTTGCCAGCAAAGCCTTGTCTATGGGTTGCAGTTATGCCGTGATCGACGAAGCTGAATACGCTATTGAGGGCGATGACCGCTTCATCGTGGTGGAGGATGTACTGCTGGCGTTGCAGCAGTTGGCCAACTACCATCGCCACCAGTTGGGCACACGGATAGTGGGTGTGACCGGCACCAACGGCAAGACGACCACCAAGGAACTGATTGCCGCCGTGCTGCGTCGGAAATATGAGGTGCTTTATACGCAGGGCAACTTCAACAACCACATCGGAGTGCCTAAGACCTTGCTCCAGCTCAACGACGGACACGACATCGCCGTGGTGGAGATGGGTGCCAACCACCCTGGGGAAATCAAGACGCTGGTTAATATCGTGGAACCCAGCTATGGCATCATCACCAATGTGGGCAAAGCGCATCTGTTGGGCTTCGGCAGTTTTGAGGGTGTGATACGCACCAAAGGCGAGCTGTACGACTTCCTGCGCGGTCGTCAGGGCAGCAAGGTGTTCATCAACAACGACAACCCTCACCTCCTTGGCATTGCCCACGACTTGTCGTTAGTGCGCTATGGTCAGCATGCCGATGATGCGTTGGCGATTGAAGGCCGTTTGCTGGATGGTGATCCTTTCTTGCGTTTTGCATGGAGGAAGAAAGACGGTGAGTGGCACGAGGTGCAGACACAGCTGATAGGCGGTTACAATATCGACAACTGTCTGGCGGCCATCACCATCGGCGACTATTTCGGTGTGGATGAAAGCGACATCTGCACTGCGCTGGCTGCTTACCAGCCTTCCAACAACCGTTCACAGTTGGTGAAAAGTGAGCATAATCAGTTGATTGTGGATGCCTACAACGCCAATCCCACCAGCATGAGGGCTGCTCTGGAGAATTTCCGCGCGATGCATGTGGAGAACAAGTTCGTGATTCTCGGAGCCATGCGTGAGTTAGGTGAGGTGAGTGATGAGGAGCATCAGAAATGTGTCGATTTCATCGTGGAAAGTGGGTTCTCCAAGGTTTGGCTTGTGGGTGAGGAGTTTGCCTCAACGCGTCGTCCCGACAGCTTCCGTCTTTTCAATCATGTGGATGAGGTGAGGCAGTGCATCGCCGAGGAGCATCCCCAGGGCTACACGATACTTATCAAGGGCTCCAACAGCACCCGCCTCTATTCGCTGGTCCCTGAGTTGTAGGTTTTCCATTGACCATTTTTTTTCATTGACCATTGA
>CAMOWU010000213.1 GCA_946628545.1 uncultured Bacteroides sp.
TTCTTAACTCTTAATTCTTAACTCTTAACTAACTTGCGATTCGTGTTCGAAAAAAAATAATTCTCTAATTCGCTAATTCGGGAAAAATTATAATCAAGAATTGCAACTGGGGGTACGCAGGCATCCTGCCTGCGATGCGTCTGGAGGACGCATCCAACCACTTCCGCATGGCGCATGCTTTAGCATGCCAATTCGTTCAATTCCCCGACCGCCTTGCGGTCATTGACACCTTTCTCCGAACAATCGATTCGTGTCATTCGCAATATTCGTGTTCGACAGAAAAAAAATTCTCTAATTCGCTAATTCGGGATAATTATAATCCCCTTTGATAACAGAAATAGGATGGAAAAAAAGAACATCGCTCTTATTACGGGAGTGACAGGACAGGACGGTAGCTACCTGAGCGAGTTCCTGCTGGAAAAAGGATATGAGGTGCACGGAATCATCCGCCGGTCGTCGGTGGACTACAGAGAAAGGATCGCGCACCTCGAAGGAAAACCCAACTTCCACTTGCACTATGCCGACATGGGAGACTCCATGTCGCTGGTGAAACTGGTGGGCAAGGTCAGACCCACGGAAATCTACAACCTGGCGGCGCAAAGCCATGTGCAGGTGAGCTTCGACGCACCAGAATTCACCGCCGACGTGGATGCCGTGGGTGTGCTGCGCGTGCTGGAGGCTGTGAGAACCAACCACTTGGAGCACGAATGCCGCATCTACCAGGCATCAACATCCGAACTTTATGGTAAGGTGGAGGCTGTGCCGCAAAACGAGGACACACCTTTCCATCCCTACTCACCATACGCCGTGGCCAAGCTCTACGGCTACTGGATTATCAAGGAGTACAGGGAGGCATACGACATGTTCTGCTGCTCGGGCATACTCTTCAACCATGAGTCGGAGCGCAGGGGCGAGACCTTCGTCACACGCAAGATCACACTGGCAGCTGCCCGCATCGCACAGGGCAAACAAGAAAAACTCTACTTGGGCAACCTCTCCTCGCTCCGCGACTGGGGCTACGCCAAGGACTATGTGGAATGCATGTGGCTCATCCTCCAGCAGGAGAAGGCGGAGGACTTCGTCATCGCAACGGGAGTGCAGCACTCAGTGCGTGAGTTCGCTTACCTGGCCTTCAAGACTGCAGGCATAGAGTTGGAGTTCAGGGGCGAAGGCATCGACGAGAAGGGAGTGTGCGTGGCTGGTCCCGCTAACCTCGTGGGCAAGACCCTGGTGGAGGTGAGCGCAGACTTCTACCGCCCGACCGACGTGGTGAACCTGCTGGGAGACCCATCAAAGGCCAAGCGCCAGTTAGGCTGGAACCCGCAGAGAACGAGTTTTGAGCAACTTGTGAGCATCATGGTCAAGCACGACATGCAGAAGGTGGCTGCCGACCATGTGGCGGGCGTGATGCGCACCAACCTCGCCGAATATCTGGAAAGGGGCATCACAAAGTAGTTGATTCCGTATTTTTCAGGCCATTGGATGCACTAAATCCGGAACATGAATAGTCATATTCACAAGTGAATATATCATTATTCTTTTGTGTTGACAGAAAAATGATGTATCTTTGCATATCGCAGAAAAGGAAACAGAAGGGATAGTCCATGACCTCAAGTACCCTTATTTCAATTAGGAAACTGAGGAATGCAACAAAAATTCTGAACTTCTCAACCATTAACGTGAAAAGGACAACGCATCATGGGAACATTCATCAATATAGGTAACGCTGCGTTTCAGCGCATTCGTCGCAGTGAGTACATCGACAAGTCAGGGTTGATTGCTGTTGTCAACTCAACTTTATTTACCGAGCAATGCTTCAGTTGCGTAACTCGCTGCCGCCGTTTCGGTAAGTCTATGGCAGCTAAAATGCTCTGTGCATACTACGACCACTCTTGCGACTCACGATCACTCTTCGCAGATCTTGAAATCGCAAACGATCCTTCGTTTGAGAAGCATCTCAACAAGTATGCCGTAATTTATCTCGACATGACAGAGTTTGTCACTCGCTTTCACGATGAGGACATTGTTGGACAGCTCGACAATGCACTGATGGCCGATGTGCTCGAAGCTTATCCTGGCACGCAAACACGCGAAGGCGACGATCTGATGAACTGCCTCATACGAATCATGGAGGCAACGGGGGAGCAGTTCGTCTTCATCATCGATGAATGGGACGCCATCTGCCGAGAGTTCAAGCCTGGCACTCACGCCATGGACCGCTACGTCAACTGGCTACGGCGTATGTTCAAGGGAGTGAATGCCAACAGGGTGTTCGCCGGAGTATATATGACGGGCATCCTGCCAGTGAAGAAATACAAGACGGAATCTGCACTCAACAACTTCATCGAATACTCCATGGTCGATCCAAGAAAAATGGCTAAGTATTTCGGTTTCACACGCGACGAGGTGAAAGCACTGTCGCAAAAGCACGGTGTGGACTTCGATGAGCTTGAAAAATGGTACGACGGCTACCAAATCGGAAGGGAGCCCTCAATGTTCAACCCCAACTCTGTGATGCAGGCTGTCAACAATGACTGGTGCAAGAGCTACTGGGCCTCTACGGGGGCTTTCGACGCTGTGGCGAATTATATACAGATGAACTTCGAGGGACTGAAGGACAACATCATCCTCATGCTGGCAGGGGGACGCTGCAAGGTCAGCACCTCTGGCTTCCAGAACGACATGTCTATTGTTCGCACGCGCGACGACGCTTTGACCGTACTCATCCACTTGGGATATCTCTCTTTCGACTGGCGCACCAACGAATGCTACATCCCTAACAAGGAGGTCTCCGACGAAATGGAAAATGCGGTAAAGGTCACAGACTGGCGACCTGTCATCAACGCTCTCCAGCAGTCGGAACAATTGCTGCAATCAACACTCGATGGCGACAGTGAAGCCGTGGCGCAAGGGATTGACATAGCACACGACGAACAGACAAGCATACTATCCTACAACAACGAGAACTCACTGGCATGTGTGCTCAACATCGCATACTACTACGCACGCAACGACTACATCATCCATCGTGAACTGGCTACGGGAAAAGGATTCGCCGATCTGGCATTCATCCCCCGCAAAAACGTTGACAAACCTGCCATGGTAGTGGAGCTCAAGTACAACAAGGACGTTGACTCTGCCATCAGCCAGATCAAACGCAAGAACTATCCAACCAAACTGCTCGACTATACCGACAACCTGCTACTTGTAGGAATCACTTACGACAAGGAGAAGAAAACGCACCACTGCGTGATTGAAAGGTACAGCAAATCATGAGAGCAAGGAGGAAATCACCCGCATAGCCGCAGACCTAAGCACCCCAACCTCCAACGCCATCCGCAAGGGTACGCAGGCATCCTGCCTGCGATGCGTCTGGAGGACGCGCAAGCCATCGCCCTGAAAGGGCAGCATCTATCAGCCCAGGGCAACGCCCTGGGTGATATATCCCCCCCCAAAAAAACTGCGCCCTGAAAGGGCAGCATCTTTTTTCTGCTCTCTCCG
>CAMOWU010000214.1 GCA_946628545.1 uncultured Bacteroides sp.
AAAAAATAAATAAACAAACAACAAGAAAAATGAAATTGAGAAAAATCATGTTTTCAGTGCTTGGCGCACTGGCAGTCACCGCTTCTTTCACAGCATGTAGTGACGATGATGAGTGGAATCCACTCGATGAGGGTTCAAAGGTTTACGTGGCGCAGACTCGCGCATTCGTGCTCAATGAAGGTGCTTATCAGAAAAACAATGCCGGCATCACCTACTTCGACTGGGTAGCTGATACCACATTCAACTACGACCTCTTCATGGCTCAGAACGGCAAGCAACTGGGTGACACAGGACAGGACATCATCGAGGAAGACGGTAATATCTACGTCACAGTCTATGGCTCCAACTACATCACCAAACTCAACAGTTTCGGAGTGGAATTGGCAACAGTGAAACTTCCCGAGGAACTGGGTGAAGTTCGCTATATGGTGGAAGAAGACGGTTATCTGTATGTCACTTGCTATGGTGGCTATGTGGCTAAGGTACAAACCAGCGACCTGAAGTATGTGGCTTCAGTCAAAGTGGGCGACAACCCTGAGTACATCATCGAGGAGGACGGAGTCATCTATTGCACCAACTCAGGATGGGGTAAGGACAACAGAGTGGCAGCCATCAGCACCAGCTCTTTCTCTGCCCCCACTTTCTACAATGTGATGGGTAACCCCGACCATATCATCGAAGTCAACGACCGCATTTTTGTGCAGGGTTATGGCGATGCCTATGATTATCCATGGGGCGAGCTGGATGTGAAGACAGGAAAGTTCACACAGATTGGCAACGCTTCCACTTGGGCTGCATACGACGATGTTCTCTATCTCGTGAATTCAGTCACAGACTGGAGTACCTACACCACCACCAACTACTTCTCCACTTACAACACGAAGACCAACCAGCTCACTGAGGGCAATTTCCTCAAGAACATGCCATCGGAGTTAGCAACTACGTCTATCTTCAGCATGAGTGTCAATCCCTACAACGGTCACCTCTACCTCATGACCAGCGATTTCGTCAACAATGGTATGATTTACCATTTCGATGAGAAAGGCAATTTCGTAAAGAAGTTAGAATCCACAGGTGTTGGCCCACGTAAGATTGTATTCTTCAAGTAAATGAAACTATTTTCCAAATTATTCATACTATTTGCTCCTGCCATCTTTGTGGCGTGTTCGGGCGGTGGGAACCGCTCGACACGCTCCGATGGCGATACCCTCCACCTGAAATACGCTACTAACCTTAAAATCATAAGATATAAAGACTTTACATCTGTAGAACTTGCTGATCCTTGGAACGAGGGAAAAACTCTGCACACTTATCTGCTCGTATCCAAAACCGCCCCTCAGCCAGATAATCTTCCGGCAGGCACCGTTGTCAAGATTCCCCTCTCCAAGTCCGTCATCGCTACCAGCGTGCATTGTGGATTGGTGGAGTCGTTGGGAAAGAAAACGAGTATCGCAGGTGTGTGCGACTTGCAGTACATCAACATCCCCTGGGTGGTAGAGCAATGCAAGAAGGGATTGATTGCCGACTGCGGCAGTGGTCTTTCCCCAACCATTGAGACCATCATCGACCTCTCGCCCGACGCCATCTTCCTCTCCCCATTCCAAAACAGTGGTGGGTATGGCAAACTCGAGGACATCAATGTGCCCATCATCGAAACAGCCGACTATATGGAGACCTCAGCACTTGGAAGGGCTGAGTGGATGAAATACTATGGTATGCTCTTCGGAGCCGAGAAAGAGGCGGAAGAGATGTTTCAGAGGGTGGAGGCCAACTACCTACGACTCAAACAACTGGCTAAAAGTTCCAATACCCGTCCATCTTTGGTGATGGACAAGCAGACAGGTTCCGTTTGGTATGTACCTGGTGGATGCAGCACCATGGGCCGTTTGATAGCCGATGCCAATATCGACTATCCCTATGGCGATGATGCCCACAGCGGCAGTCTGCCCCTGCCCTTCGAGAACGTGCTGGAGAAAGCCGGCCAATGCGATCTCTGGGCTTTCAGATACAACAGTCCCCAACCAGCCACTTTTGCTTCGGTGGTGAGTGAGAACGATGGCTACAGGCAGTTGAAAGCCTATAAAGACAAAAACATGTATGGTTGCAACACGGCTACTTCCACTTTCTATGAGGACACGCCGTTTCATCCCGACTTGTTGCTTCGTGATTTCATCATCATGGCGCATCCCGACATTGACTCACTGGGTGCGACACGTTATTTTATCAAGGTGACTGAATAATGCACAAAGGACTGGTTTATTGTTTGTCGATCTCGTTGTTGATTGTGATCCTGCTTTGCGTCAGCCTGCTGGTTGGAGCGGTGGATATCCCAGCCGACAAGGTGGTTGATATCGTCATGGGCAAGGAAAGCGGTAAGGCCTCGTGGGACTACATCGTCCTTCAGTCTCGACTGCCCCAGGCACTCACTGCCATGCTCTGCGGCAGTTCGCTCGCCATCAGTGGACTGATGTTGCAGACCGCCTTCCGAAATCCCTTAGCCGGTCCATCTGTCTTCGGCATCAACTCAGGTGCCAGTCTCGGTGTAGCGTTGGTGATGCTCTATCTTGGCGGTAGTATCACTGCCGGATCCTTTTCCCTGACCGGTTTCTTTGCCGTGCTTGCCGCCGCCTTCGTGGGTGCCATGGTGGTGATGATTGTCATCTTCTTGTTTTCCACGGTTGTCAAGGACAATGTGATGCTGCTCATCATCGGCATCATGATAGGATATATTGCCTCGTCGGCCATTTCCTTGCTCAATTTCTTTGCCACAGAGGAAGGCGTTCAGTCGTATATGGTCTGGGGTCTTGGCAATTTCGGCGGTGTGTCGATGAAGCAGATGCCGGCCTTCGCCATCGTCAGCGTGATAGGACTGGCTTGCTCGCTGCTGTTTATCAAACCCCTCAATGCCCTGCTGCTTGGTGAGAAGTATGCGCGTAATCTGGGTGTCAACACACAGCGTTTGCGCAACAACCTCCTCCTTGTCACAGGTCTGCTCACCGCCATTTCTACCGCCTTCTGCGGCCCAGTGGGTTTCATTGGCCTGGCAGTGCCCCATGTTGCCCGTATGATTCTCAACACCGACAATCACAAGTCGCTCATGCCAGCTACCATCCTCACCGGTGCGGCAGTAGCCATGATTTGCAACATCATCACCGTCCTGCCCGGCAATGCAGGCATCATTCCGCTCAATGCCGTCACTCCCCTCATGGGAGCCCCCGTCATCATCTATGTCATCCTCTCGCAGAAGAACAAATCCTGAACGAACAGCTTTGGACTTTTGCGGTAGCTGATAAGCAGGAGGAGCATCCCCAAATGACAACTCCCCCTGCATACGTTTGACTTATTATTTTCTTGATTGTGAACTCCACCTTTTATCGTTCTACTATAGAAGCGCCGAAAGGCGGTAATCTTGCACCACTGGGCGTTAAATGTTCTTAAATAGAGGGAAAGGCAGCGTCGGCACAAAGGCCGACGACTGCCCATCGAAACGAGAGAGATTT
>CAMOWU010000215.1 GCA_946628545.1 uncultured Bacteroides sp.
CTATACAAATAGGCAGGTGCGTGAGCCACACGCACCTGCCTATATTCCATCTGAGTGGGTTCTTGTCTTGTATAGACCTTCTTCATTTATCCCAGTTGAACTTGATGAGGCAGTCTGCCTCAAGCGTCTGTTCTGAGTGTGTGTTCTGCTACTCTCCTGTATATTTACCTACAGCGAGTATGGCGCCTGATGAGCGTTCGCTGATGACATAGACGAAAGGACGGTTGGCATGGAAGTCTGCTGGGGGGTAGTATCGGAAATTTGCGCTTGCTAACGCTCCTGCAACCGTCACTGTTGTCATCTCGGTTCCTTTCTCGTTGACTTCAATCTTGGCCTTCTGGCGCATCTTGGAGATGGACACAGGCTCATTGGCCATATTGGGAATTTCGGCTGAGTCGGCGTCGAAAACTCTATTGATACCCATTTTCTGCAATAATGAGATCAGTCCATTGTCTGGCAGTTCATCTGTGTCAGATGAAGTCTCGAAACGTGGTATTCCTAAATTGACCTTGCATTCGTAGTAAATATCATTTTTGAGCATCTCTTCATCATTCCCCTCATATTGATAATAAGGATAATCCATTCCTATCTCTGCCAACAGGTCGATGATGTCGTCTGTGGACTTGCCCTCTTCCGGCAGCATCACCGTCATGCTCCAGAGTTCATTGCCGTATGGAATCTTCAAGGCTGAATAGGTGTCGTTCCTCATGTACCAGATCAGCACGTCCTGATACATCATGGGCACTTCCTTGACTTTTCCTGCCTCCGTGGTGAAGGTCTCGGTACGGGTGTTTTTCTCGTCGAACTGCGAGGTCCAGTCAGCCTTGAAGTAGATGGCATTGAGCAGAAAGGTCACCATGTTGGAGTTGATGTCGTCGATGATCGTGGGTATCAAACCTTTCGTCTGCTTATTGCACCAGCCGTTGATATGGTCGAGTGTTTTCAGAGACGAGAAATCGAGAGCCTCAGCGGTGGCGTTGTAATATTGTCTCATGTCCTGTTGGAACTCAGGCTTTACGGTGTACCTGTTGTTCATGAAAATTGCGTTTGCGATATTCAGCTCCACTTTCTCATCAGCTCTCGGCAAATTGTCAATCAGGTTCTTACAGTATTCATTCACTGCCTGTGCGCCTCCCTTATGAAAGCCCAGTGTCTGCTCCAGCTCCTGCTTGGTGATGCCAGTGGAAGCGTCGTTCACCATCCCCAGGACGAATGTGATGCTCAGAGGTGAGTAGATGAAGCTCTTTCCACTGCGGTCAGTCTCGTTGACTGTCTTCAGGAAGTTGAAGGAGAAGGTATTGTTGTCGTTGACAAAGACGCGTTGCTCATCGGTTAATTGAATCTTGACCTGTGGCGCATTCATCTTGACATATTCTTTCATCCCTGCTTCCTCATTTGAGGATGAACACGACGGCAGAGTCATACCAAGAACAGAGATCACTGTAATATAAAATAAATATTTCTTTTTCATATCAGTTGTTAGTTGGATCGAAGTTATAAATCATTATTCTGTTCTAAATTCCAGATGTAGTTAATGGAGTTGTAGTGTTTAATCAAGTAGAGTGTAGCTTTTGCAAATAAGTTGAAATGTTGTCGTCTTTCCCAATTCGTTCCAATAGTCGAAGCTTCTTATGATTATCTCTAATATAAAACTTGGAAACCATATACCATTTTCCTGTTTATATTCCAGTTGTGATTTCCCTTTATCCAATCACCAGTTGGAGAGTACCATTCACTGTATGAATTGTATCCCCATCCCCAATTCATTCCAATCATTGTGATAGTTGGTGAGGAATAAGTGTATTCTATCTTGTCATCAATAACAGGTAGTGGTGTTAATGGTGGTATAACATCCCATACCCAGAAATAAGTGTTCTTAATGACTTGTTGTATGGTCTTGTATCTATCAGCAATAAAACAATGTCCTTCCATCTCAGAGCCTGCATTAGAATATGCTTCCAAAATGACAGGGATCCTGATGCCAATCAGTAGTCGTCAACCTCGCAATCGAATCATGGACAACTCCTGTTACTTCACTATATACTAATTCATAATGACCAATAGGTACGAGGAAGGGGTCTGGGTTGTCTATGATGGGATGCCCTCTTCCTTTTGTCTTGTTCTTTAGAAGTTGCTCTTTCGCAAAAGCATCAGGTGCGGAAACGGACTTCCAGAACGCCTTATTGTTCTCTATTTCCTCCTCAGTGAAATTCAGCTGTTTGTCGGTGAGCCCTTTGATGACTCCCATGTCCTCAGCCATAGTTTGAATCCATATCATTGCGTGCTCATTCTTCATGAGTTCTTCGTAGGAACCTTCATCGCTTTGTGCCACGATGGCAGGGACACGAGTGTCTGTCGAGTAGATGGTCCAACCACCCCCCTGTTTGTTGACGACATATAGCAGTGTGTCGCTGGATTTGCTTGTGATGCATTCAATCTCAGTGTAGGATTCTGATTTAGCCCTTGTCGTTTTGGACTGTGCTTGTGTCAATGCCAGTACATCACCATTGCTGACGTGATTCATCTGCTCAGCAGTCGCTAAAGCTTCTCTACTGATACTTTTGCCAGCATCCTCCATTTCCGATTCAGAACAGGAGATTAGAGCAGAGACCAATAGCAGAAATGATAGTCTATTTTTCATGTTGACTGTGTTTTGTTGATCAATGTATTAAGTATGTTGATAAAAGCGTTGGATGTCGCGAGGATAATGTCGTCCATACCATCCGCCATTATGATTGTGATGCTGGTTGTAAGGATCAACAGAATGGCGAATAAATGTTTTTTTCATCGTTTTTTAGTTTTCTGATGATAGGATTATCTGCCGCAAAAATATATAGAAAACAAATGATATCCAAGAAAACGTTGAAAAAAAGTACACGAAAGTACACGAATTTAATCGTAAATAGCTGCAAATCTGTTGGATATAGAAAAAGTACACAAAGTACACATGACTTAATATCTGCTCAAATTCCTGAAAAAACTACGAGCCGAGTTGTCGGAGAATAGTTTTTGGTTAGCAGCGGCCTTGGCGTTTGAGGCATTTTGTTTAGTGGTATCGAGGAGCAACGCAATGTCGTCTGTCTTGATTCCTAAGCGAGTCAGAATAGTAGCATGGAATTCTCTTTCCCCTAATAACTGACTGTCTGTCATGTATGAGTACAGTCGTGGCATGTAGCATCGGAACTCATTGATCAGCAAGCTCCATTCCTTATTGGTGAGCGGTTGGGGTTTAGTGGTCTTTGTTTCCAACTTTTTCAAGAGGTTGACTATAAATTGACTTTGAACAAGTCCTTCATAACTGTCTAAATGTTGTTCATAGTTATCTTGTATTTCTTGTAATTGTTGCTGAAGTGCGGTGAGTTCTTCTTCTTTCTGTTCTTTCAATAAGGTTAAATCAGTCTCCATCA
>CAMOWU010000216.1 GCA_946628545.1 uncultured Bacteroides sp.
TGATTGAAGACGGAGCGGATGCCTGGGGACCCATGGCTTATGCCGATGGCATGCTTCTGCTCAGAGATGCGAAAAACGTCAAATGCTTGAAGATCATTGACCATTGAACATTGAACATTGAACATTGAACATTGATCATTGAACATTGAACATTGACCATTATTCATTGACCATTGGCTGCGCCTAAAATGCTCACGCTCGGCATAGCTCAAGCAAGCTTGGCTCTGCTCTCGCTTAATCGCATTTTTGACCATTGAGCGAGCCCTGTGCCCGGGCTATCAAGCCCGGTGTAATCGCTCTAAAACCCATCGCCCCGAAGGGGCAATATCTCTTAGCCCAGGGCAACACCCTGGGAACGCTGAAACACCACAAAAAACTAACGCCCCGAAGGGGCAATATCATCAAAACATCAACCATTAGAAACTCTCAAAGAATCACATGGAAGATAACAAGAACAAGATAACGAGGCGTAAATTCCTGCAAGTGGGTGGATCGCTGGCTTTGGGCGCGGTGTTCATCGGTGTGATGGGACGCAGCCTGTGGAAGATGCTGACCAATCCTGCCGACATCTTCTTCGACGCCAAAGACCCGCAACGCCAGACTGGCAATTCATCCAATGAGCCTCTCGTCTCACCCTATCGCCGTACCTTCGGCTTTGAGGTTCCAGCAGAGATTACGGCTCTGGAAGTGATGAACAACCACATCGTGGTGGGAATCCCCAACTTCATCTACCTCTATGGGTTTGATGGAATAATCCAAGAAGGTTTTCCCGTGCGAGGGGACGTGCGCGACATGTGTTGCTACAACAACCGGCTCTACGTGCTTTTCCCATCACATGTGGAGGTCTATGAAGGTGAAGGACATCTCGTCCAGGAATGGGAGGCTTGCAGCGAGGATGCCGACTATTGCTCACTGACGGTGTTCGATGGAGGTGTGTTTGTCACTGACGCCAGTGCGAAAAACATCTGCCAATACCATCTCGACGGCACCTTGGCGCGTTTCATCAAGAGCCCCAACGGATTTGTGGTGCCAAGTTATTCATTTGGCATTACAAACATGGACGGCAAGGTCTTTTGTTCCAATCCTGGCCGTCACCAAGTGGAGGAATACTCAGCCGATGGCGAATATATAGGCGCATGGGGTAAGACAGGTACTGGTGCGGGTGAATTCAGTGGTTGTTGCAATCCAGTCCATATCACAAACACGGCAGCAGGTGAGTTGCTGACCAGCGAGAAGGGACTGCCACGCATCAGTTGCTACAGTCCCGACGGCACTTTCCGCAGCGTCCTGCTCGACGACAAGGCGCTCGGAGGTGGTCATGCGGCATACGACATAAAGGTCTTCGACGACAAACTCATCATCACTGGCGGCAAGAAGATATCGGTTTTCCAGTACGATGAACGCCACGCAGCCCAGACGCTCTGTGGAGCATGCACCCTCGACTGCCCGATGAAAGTATAAAAAAATCGCCCTTTCAGGGCAACATCATTGACAAAAATGGAAGAAAAAAACAATACAATGAACACCCCGATAGCCCGTCGCGAATTCCTGCGCAAATGCGGTGCACTGCTGGCTGGCGGTGCCTTGGCTGCTGTGGGTGGCGTCTTGGGCACGAAGGCCTCGGTCAGGGAAGGAGAGATGATGTGGCAGATCGACCCTGAGAAATGCCTTCAGTGCGGTCGTTGCGAAACAGAATGTGTGCTGCCCGTCTCGGCCGTGAAGTGCTTCCATGCCAACCAGGTTTGCGGCTACTGCGACCTCTGCGGTGGTTATTATCGCGCCAATGTGAAAGAGCTGAACACAGCAGCCGAGAACTTGATGTGTCCTACGGGAGCCATCAAGAGGATGTTTGTAGAAGAACCCTACTTCGAATACACCATCGACGAAAGTCTATGCAATGGCTGTGGCAAATGTGTGAAAGGCTGTTCATCCTTTGGCAACGGCTCTCTGTTCCTGCAGATCCAGCAGGAGTTGTGTCTCAACTGCAATGAATGTAAGATATCCAAAGTCTGTGTCTCAGGTGCCATCCAAAGGGTGCCGGTGAGCAAGGGCTATCAACTCAAAGACCACGCATGACAACAACACTCTTTTCTCTGTTAGTGGCCCGTTTTCCCAAACCTGACTTCACTTCGGGCTATCAGTACCCTGAGATTATCCATGGCATGCCATGGGAACAGTTCTGGTCGTGGCTCGACCTTGCCATACTCATCGGACTGATGAGTCTGGTGGCATGGGCGGTGCATCGGAGGCCCAGCCGCCGCATCATCTTCTGCGTCAGCATCGTCTCGGTGCTCTACTTCGGTTTCTTCCGCACGGGATGCGTCTGCAGCATAGGGTCGATCCAGAATGTGGTGCTTGCCATGGCCGACAGCAGCTACCGTCTGCCTTTGGTGGTCCTCCTCATCTTCCTTGCGCCTCTGGTCTTCGCACTGTTCTTCGGACGTGTGTTCTGCGCCGGAGTTTGTCCCATGGGTGCCTTGCAGGAACTGGTGAATGTACGCAACTTCCGCATCTCCCGCGCTGTGGCCTCAGCCATGGGGTTCTTCCCTTGGATCTACCTGGGTTTCGCCATCCTCTATGCAGCCACTCGAAGCCAGTTCATCATCTGCCGCTTCGACCCGTTTATACCCATCTTCCGACTGAGTGGTGACATCGGCATGGTGGTCTTCGGCATATCGCTCTTGATCCTGTCGGTCTTTGTGGGCCGGCCTTTCTGCCGTTTCCTTTGCCCCTATGGCGCCTTGATGGGCGTGGTGAGCAGCGTGGCTGTACGCAAGGTGGAGGTGACGAGGAAATCGTGCATCAACTGCACCCTGTGCCACAACTGCTGCCCCGTGGATGCCATACGCGAACCGTATGCCAACAAAGGTGGCGAGCATCGTATGTTGGGGGTGCGCCGTGTCTTGCTCTATCTGGTGCTGCTGCCCTTGCTGACCGTCGGTGGAGGGTGGCTGCTGTCGAGCCAGAGCGACACCCTGAGCATCGCCCATCGCGACGTCTATCTCTACACCCTGCTGCAGAGCGAACTCAATGAGGAGGAGATGCCAGCCGAGGTGGAGGCTTTCCACGAGATGGGACGCAAGATGGAGGATCTGGAGGCATCGGTGGTGAGTGTGCGTCAGTCTTATCACCAATGGGCGTGGTTCGCTGGAGCCTTGATTGGTTTCGTCCTGGGCTGGAAACTCATCCGCCTGTCAGTGAAACGCACACGCAAGACCTACGAGATAGAGCCTTCAGCCTGTGTGGCTTGTGGCAAATGCTTCGATTACTGTCCACAAAACACCAATCATGTCAAAAAACAGTGAAAGAGCTATCTTTCTTAACTCTTAACTCTTAATTCTTAACTAAAAAAAGCC
>CAMOWU010000217.1 GCA_946628545.1 uncultured Bacteroides sp.
GCCAATTTCTTATTTTCCCCAATTCAATGCTCTACTTGAAGAAAACATCACCACCCATATTTAATTATCCCATGTTTTCCAAACGCATACTTTCCATCCTTCTTCTATTGGTTTGCTTCGTTCTGATTTTCTATGCCCATACAGGCGACAACCCCGACCTCAAGAAGAAGTTCGCCACCTATTTCCTCAACTATACGACCGACAAGGCATATATCAAACCATCGTCGATGACCAACTGCACCATCGACGACGACGCCCGACTCATCCGCATGGTGATAGGCGGTGGCTTTCCCGAGCAGCAGTTCACCGACGATATCGTCAAGTGTATTTACAATGATCTGCATGCCATCACCTCGTCTTATAATAAGGAAAAGAACTACCGTATAGAAGTAGTGACCGATGGCAAGCCCATCGAGCAACTTGTGCCCAATATGATGCGGAAAGGCAAGAAGTCGGAAGAACGGTTGAGCAAAGTCGCTTACAAAGGCGAGCCTTGGGTGAAAAACACCAGCCAGCCCTACAGCGTGAAACACGGACTGGCAGACAAACACATTGCCTTGTGGCAAAGCCACGGCAACTACTATGACGCAGAAAAGGCGATGTGGAAATGGCAGCGGCCTCGGCTTTTCTGCACCACTGAGGACCTCTTCTCCCAGACTTTCGTGATTCCTTATATCATTCCTATGCTGGAGAATGCCGGAGCGCTGGTCTATACACCACGCGACCGCGACTGGCAGAACCACGAGGCCATCGTCGATAACGACAATCCCAATAAGGATGGCATCTATATGGAAGTCAAGGCCGTGAAGAACCGTCACAACAGCGTGTGGCACGACAGTCCCCAACCAGCCTTTGCACATGTCAAAGACTTCTACGACGACACCGACACTCCCTTTACCGACGGAACAGCCCGTTACATCGAAACCGTCAGCAACAAGGAGCACGCTTCTACTGCTATCTTCATGCCCGACATCCCCGAAGAAGGTGAGTATGCCGTCTATGTGAGTTACCAGACGTTTGAGAACAGCATCGACGACGCCTCATATACGGTCTATCACAAGGGAGGCATGACTGAATTTCAGGTCAACCAGCAGATGGGTGGTGGCACATGGGTCTATCTGGGCACTTTCCTCTTCGACAAAGGAGTGCACGAGAGTGGACGAGTGGTGCTGACCAATCAGAGCCGTCATTCAGGTATCGTCTCAGCCGATGCCGTCCGCTTTGGCTCAGGTATGGGAAACGTACGTCGAGGTGGCAGCTTCTACGGAGGTGAGATCAGCGGCAAACCCCGCTGGGCAGAGGCGGCGCGCTACTATGCGCAGTGGGCTGGTATGCCTTCCGAGACCTATCACTCAGGCGAAGACCAGGGCGACTACCGCGACGATATCTTCACTCGCCATCAGGCTGTCAACCTCCTCTCTGGTGGTTCGGTTTTCAACCCTCAGCAGGCAGGCCGAAAGGTTCCCTTTGAACTTTCTTTGGCCTTCCACACCGATGCAGGTTTCAAACCCGACGACAGTTTCGTGGGATCGCTGTCCATCTACACCACCGACCAAGGCAACGGACTGACTGCATCAGGTGAGGACCGCTATGTCTGCCGCGACTTGGCAAGTGCATTCCTCACCAACCTGAACAGCGACCTGAGCAAATACAACTGGCAAGTGCGACAGACTTGGAACAAACGATATGTGGAGTCGCGCGAACCGGCACCGGCGGCTTGTATCCTCGAGATGCTTTCCCATCAGAACTTCGCAGACATGCGGATGGGCTACGACCCCCATTTCAAGTTCGACTTCGCGCGATCTGTCTATAAGACCATCCTTCGTTTCCTCTCTACACAGCATGGTCTGCCATACGTGGTCCAACCCCTCCCAGTAAAGGATTTCGTGGCCACTCTCAATGAGAAAAGGCACACCGTGACCCTCCGCTGGAACGACACCCCTGACGAACTGGAACCAACGGCTCAGGCACACAGCTATGTCGTCTATACACGCATTGGCGACAACGATTTCGACAATGGTCAGGTGGTGACAAAGAACAACGTCACCTTGACACTCCAGCCAGGTGTGGTCTATTCGTTCAAGGTCTGCGCTTTGAACGACGGTGGCAGGAGTTTCCCCTCCGAAGTGCTCTCTGCCTATATCGCCAAAGAGAGTAAGGGACAGATACTTATCGTCAATGCTTTCGACCGACTCAGTGCACCCTATACCATCAGCACCTTGAATGAGCAGGGATTCGACCTCATGCGCGACCCTGGTGTGCAGTATGGCAAGTTCGCGGGATTCTGTGGCAACCAGATCACTCTGAGCAAGGATTTCATGGGCAGTGAGGCCACTTACGGCACAGGCTACAGTGGCGATGAACTGGAAGGGAAGATCATCATGGGCAACACCTTCGACTACCCCTATATCCATGGCGACGCCATCTCGCAGGATGGACACTATTCCTTCGCTTCCGCCAATGTGGCTTATCTCGGCGACCCCCAGACCGACTTGTCCGACTACTGTATGATCGACTTGATCTATGGTGTGCAACAGGTTGTCAAGCCAGAGGTTTTGTCTGCCATCGACCGTTATTGCCAACAGGGTGGGCGAGTGCTCGTCACAGGAAGCGATGTCTTCAGAAGTGATGCTTTCCGTTGTCCGTCTCTCGGCATAGGGCCTTCGGTGGAGGCTTTGGACGACCGCTCCAGTGGCATCGCAGGTTCGGGAGTGGATTTCAATATCTACCGCGAGATGAACGACCGCTCTTACTCTGTGCCTTCACCCAGTGTGCTGACACCCGAAGGAAGCGCATTCACCATGCTTGCCTACCAGAACGGCAGCTCGGCGGCAGTGGCCAACAAACAACCCACTTACGCCACCATCGCCTTCGGTTTTCCTTTTGAGACCATACAGGAGCAGTCGCAGCGACGATTGCTCATGCAAGCCATCCTCAACTTCCTGCTCAAGTAGGAACCTGACGCTTATCAGGTCGCTTCGCTCAAAATGATAGGAAAATTATTCAGAAAAATTATAAGAAAATCTCTACCAAATCTATTTTCAGGGGGCTTCTATAAATTGTCTTTCTGGAAATTTCGATGGATTTCTTTAGCAGATGGCTGTGCGGCATGAGGGAGCAATGCGGGCATTGTGACCGAATGACAATCAGCCAGATGCAAAGAAAGACCGAAATTTACGAAAGAGTTCATATCTGCCCTTTTTATGGTTGATAATAATTGAACGGGGAATTTATAGAAGTCCCCTTCAATAATTTTGTATCAAATTTTTCGGCAATTTTGAGCGAAGCGACCCCAGAAGGGTCACGGTGTGAATAAACACCACTCAGC
>CAMOWU010000218.1 GCA_946628545.1 uncultured Bacteroides sp.
GGAGGGGAGTTTGGCGGACGCGACACGTCGCGTCCCTACGAGTGGTTGTTTTTTTGGTCGGGAAGGGAGTTGCGTTCCCAGAACACTCCGTCGGCATAGCCTTGGATCTTGGCATCGTCCATGGCGTTTGCAAGTCTCTTGGCTGCCCACAAACAATAGTCCCTGTTGATTTCAATGCCACAACAATGTCGTCCCAGTTTGCGAGCCACCACGGCCGCTGTTCCGCTGCCCAGGAAAGGGTCGAAGATTCTATCGCCAGACTTGGAAGAAGCCAGCACCAGCTTGGCATACAATTTCTCCGGTTTCTGTGTCGGGTGGTCGGTGTTCTCAGGCATCGACCAAAACGGTATGCTGATGTCGTCCCAGAAGTTGGAAGGATAGGTGATGCGGAAATTGCCCGCCTCTGTCTCATCCCAGTCCTTTGGCTGACCGTCTTTCTTATACGGTGCCAGCACTTTCCGCTTCATCTTGACCGCCTCCACATTGAAGTAATAATCATTGGGGTTCTTCACAGCAAACCAGATGTCCTCCATGGCATTCTTCCAGTTCCTCTTGGCTCCCCTACCCTTCTCTCGCTGCCAGGTGATGCGGTTGACGACCGTAAGTCGCTCCTCTATCACCCGCTGCATGGACGACGTGCATTTCCAGTCCCCGCACATATAAAGTGAGCCATTGGGAGCGAGTTTATCACAGACCTTGTAGAACCAACTTCTCAGGAAGTCCTCGTAGGCAGCAGTTTTCATGCTTGAGAACTTGTTGCCATGAAAATCTTTGTCGAGATTGTAAGGAGGGTCGATGATGATGAGATGGAAATACTCGTTGGGGATGAGATCGAGGCAATCGAGTAGATCAGCATTGATAATGCAATCATCCACAAACGACGCTTTGATGTCGTCTGCAGAAAGGATGCGTTTCTCCAAATCGGGTATTTCGTTGACATCAACCGTCAAAGTGCGGTTTCTCCCTGCACGTTTTTTTTCTGTCATATAGTTGTGAGTGACCTAAATTGATGATAGTGGCATCGGATATCCGAAGTCGATAGCAAATATACAAACATTTCCTGACAAAAAGGTGATTGGGGAGGAAAAATAATAGGAAGTAAAAGGAATGGGAGGGGAGTTGGGATGGATGGGCAAAAAAAAAACATGATGGATAAAAAATAATAAGGATGTAAAAAGTAAGAGTTAAGAAAGAGGAAGTTTACTCTGCATAGAGCAATCATTTCAAATTTGAAACAATGATTTTCCATTACGACACAAACCGGAAAAAACCATAGGAAATATCATTAACGAAAACAATAAAATACTCTATCTTTGCCGTGTGATTGGTTTACCGATTACCATTGAATACTTTGACACAAACATCAAAAAAATATTCAGTCTAATTTAATTTATTATTACATGGCAATGAAAATGAAAAAGAGTTATCAAAGTCCAAAGGTTGTGAGTGTATTGTTTGATGGTGCAAACAATATGTGTATTGAATTAGGTTCGGAACCCGCTCATGAAATCCTTAGCAACGAGCGCAGGACCAATGCAAACAACGCCCCTAAGGACAAGGACGTAGAATGGGGCAGCTTGTGGTAAGAACAACAAGCTCATACTCTTAGGAATGGATTGACAAATCACAATCAACCACTTGCCGCGAAGGTTCGGGACTGTATCAGCATAGGCTGGATGCAGTCCCGGCCTTTTTTATCACTTTCACCTCTGTTCCATCTATCTGATGATATGTTACATACATGTTACATGATTGACAACAATCGTATCGTCATTATTAAACCTTTAGGATGGAAACTGATAACTTTGCCAGAGAAAATCTTTTCGTGTTTCGATGACAATTACTAATCAAGCTTAATTAAACATTATGAGAAATCCATTCAGGCAATTATTGATCCTGCTCTTGTTGCTTCCGAGTATGGCACAGGCGCAGAAGTATGTGTATGGCACCACCCCAGCCCTTCACGTTCAGGGCAATGTGCTGAAAGACCCCAGCGGCGGCACTGTAGTGCTGCATGGAGTGATGGACACCCCAAGCCCCTATTTCAACAGTTACCGATGGGGAACGTGGTGGGGCGGATTCAACGATGATGCCGTGGCGCAATGCCTCGGCTATTTCGACAAGATCACCACAGCCATCACCATGCCCGATAAAGGCACATATTGCAATCTGTTCCGACTACACATGGACCCATGCTGGACCAACGACCCTAACAAAACCGCTACAGGAAGCGGACAAGAGGAAGACATCAGCCGCTTCTCTGCCGACCGACTCAGAACCTATTTCAATTCGCTCTACCTGCCCATCGCGCTCAACGCCTTGAGCAAAGGACTCTACGTCATCATCCGTCCACCAGGCGTGTTCCCACAGACTGTCAATGTAGGTGGAGAATACAACAACTACCTGATGACCGTTTGGGACATCGTGTCGCAAAACGAGACACTCAAGCAATACAGCGGACAAATCTCATTGGAACTGGGCAACGAGCCTGTGAGCGTCAAGAACAGATGGGGACAAGACGACTCGAATGCGCTCCACGACTTCTTCCAGCCCATCGTCAACAAAATCCGCCAGAATGGATTCAACGGTATCCTCTGGATTCCCGGAACGGGCTGGCAGAGCAACTACCGCGACTATGCACAGCACCCTATCGAGGACAACAACTTCGGATATGCCGTTCACAACTATGTGGGATGGTACAATGGCAACAATTCCACGCCTATCTCGGAGAGCAACAACTATATCAACCAGTTCCACTATCAGGTACCAGTCATCGACACCAACCCCATCGTCATCACTGAGGTCGATTGGAGCCCTGAGAAAGCAGGAACAGGTCACTACGACGAGCACGGCAACTGGGTGTTGGCCAACTACGGCACTTGGGCCACTGGCACAACATCCAATTGGGGAGCACTCTACAAAGCACTGCTCGACCACTACGGAACCATCTCCATGACCCTCTCTGGCACCGACACATACCTCGACGTACAAGCCTACCTGGATAACGGAACCGTACGGCCTGCCTACCAGACTGCCATGCAGCAGAATGGTTACGCCGACGCTTGGGAAGCCTGCAGCGGGGCTTGCTTCCAGTGGTACAAGGAATGGGCGCTCGAACAGATGTCGGGCGACATACCCAGCTCCTACGTTCTGGGGGACGACATCGCTCAATACGCACCTAATAGATGGGACGGACAGACTGGGTCTTACACCGGACTGGGACACACGGCTTACGAACGCTACAATAGCGGACCACTTGGCGTTGGCGACGTACTGACACAAACAC
>CAMOWU010000219.1 GCA_946628545.1 uncultured Bacteroides sp.
CGTCCCTACGGTGAATGGCTACTTTGTGATAAAAAAGCATAAAGTTTTGATGCATTCATTTCATATATGAAAAAATATAGTTAACTTTGCAAGGATAAAGCGGCGTGTCCACTTGGGTTTCACCATCGTTCGTCACAAAGCATGCAACTCCCTGTGGATGCCGCTCTAAAAATGAATAATCATCAAAACACATCAGATATTATGAAGAAAATCATCTTATCCATGCTTGTGGCCTTTGCGCCATTCGTTGCCAACGCACAGAAAATCACTTATTTCGGCAAGGCCAAGATCATGGCATGCCAAGAAGCTGCCTACTATATGAAAGGAGCAGTAAAAGAAGTGGACAACAAGGTCGTATTCAACGAGACCATCGAGTTGCCAGGCAAGACGAAGGACGACATATACGCCCATGTGATGCAGTGGGTCAGCTTCCGTTTCATGCCCAACACAGAGAATGGTGCGTGGTATGAGCGCGGTTATTTCAAGAACCGCGACTACTGCAGCATCGTCAACAACGACAAGGCATCAGGAAAACTGACCATCAAGGCCGACGAGGAATGGGTGTTCAGCAACAAGACACTTGCCAAGGACTTCACCCGCGCATACTACAACCTCGACTTGAACATCAGCGACGGCAAGGTGGATTTGACCATGTACAACATTTTCTTCGACTACGAAGCCAGCAACAACGAGCGCATGATTGCCGAGGAATGGATCACCGACGCTGAAGCCATCACCAAGGATGGTGCCGGACTGCACCGCCGTTTCGGTAAGTTCAGGGTGAAAACCATCGATGTGAAAGACGAACTGGTAGCAGAGATCAAGGCTGCCTTCAAAGATAAATAATCATCAGCCCAGTGAAAAGCGACGAAGTTGACAAACTGATTGAAGAAGCCCTTGAGCAAAGCAAGGGCGGCCGGCGCCGTAAAGGCTTCAGATCGGGCGACGCTGGCAGAGCCAGGGCACGTCAAATTCTGAACATCATCTTCATGTTGGGTGCCATAGCCACCGTCATCATCTATTTTGCCTGTCCCGAACAGAAAATGCTCTTCTTTGGAGTTGGCTTCGGGTCGGTACTGGTCAAGGTGGCAGAGTTTTTCATCCGTTTTATGGGATAAGTACATATTTATTATAGCATTGCATTGAAGCGTCTATTTCATATACTGATATTACTGGCTTGTTGCGCAACAAGCCATGCTCAGCGTATCGTTGGTGAGCTTGAAACCAACATCGACCAGGACATGATCCAAGGTCCTGACTCCGTAGATAAAAAAACAAAAAAGACGGTGCCTGTCGATGTGAAAGCATGGACGGTAGATGACATGGGAGTGCGCACCGACGTCGATGTCGATACCCTACACCACCTCTACCAAAACAACGACCTTCCAGAGGGACCGGAAGGTCACTACAACACCTTGGGCAACCTGGGGTCTCCACGTCAGAACCGCATCTTCTTCGAGCGCGATGAAAGTCATGAGTTCATGTTTCTCAACACTTACGACATGTTCATCACCCGCCCTAATGATTTTCATTTCCTCAACACCAAGTCGCCCATCACCAATGTGTCGTACAACTGGTGTGGAACGCGCACTACTGGAGACGACCACTTCAAGGCACTTTTCTCGCGCAATGCCGGAAAACTGTTCAACTTCGGATTCGTTTTCGACTACCTCTACGGTCCCAGCTACTACGACAACCTCTCCACCTCGTTCATGAACGGTACAGCCTTCGCCTCCTACACCGGCGACCGCTACAACTTCCATCTCTACTACCGCCACAACCACATGAAGCAACAGGAGAACGGCGGTATCTACAACGACCTCTACATCACCAATCCCGAAGGCATAGCCAACAACTTCAACACAGGCGACGTGCCTACCAACCTCGACCAGACCTGGAACCGCCAGGACCACGATGTGGTGTTCTTCAACCACAAGTACAATATCGGTTTCACACGCGAGGAAGGCGACTCCACCAACCTGCACGAGGTGTTCGTGCCTGTGACGAGTATCTTCCACACCTTCCAACTCACCCGCTACCAGCGTAGATTCTTATCCTACCAGCCGCAGACCACCTACTACACCAACCATTTCATGGCTGTGGGCGACACCATCTCCGACCGCACCACCGACCTGACCATGCGCAACACCGTCGGACTGTCGCTGTGCGAGGGATTCAACAAATACGCAGCCGCCGGAATCGATGCCTATGTGGCGTTTGAGAACCGTCGTTTCACCCTGCCCGACACCCTTGCCGCCGGTACCCGTTTTGAGCACGTCTATAAAGAGAACTGTGTCTTTGTGGGTGGACAGCTGACTCGCACACAAGGGCATCACATCCACTACAACGCTGGCATCGAGGCCTGTGTGGCAGGAGCTGACGCAGGCGACCTGAACATCAACGGCCATGGCGAATTCAATTTCAAACTCCTCAAGGACACGGCGCAATTCGCCATCGATGCCTTCATGACTCGCAACATTCCCTCTTTTTACCAGACCAAATTCCACAGCACATACGCCTGGTGGGACAAGGACGACGACTTCGACAGCGAGATGCGCACCCGAGTGCAAGGCACCATCAACCTGGAACGCACGCGCACAAAACTGAGTTTCGGCGTGGAGAACATCTCCAAGTTCGTCTATTTCCAAAACCAGCAGACACTCATCAGCGAGGCCACTTCATCCACTCCCGCTGTTTATTCCTACGCCGTGACGCCAATTCAGGCCTCTGGCAATGTGCAGGTGATCAGCGCCAACCTCAGACAAGACTTCGTTTTCGGTCCCCTTCACCTCGATACCGATGTCACCTACCAAGCCAGCAGCGACAAGGATGTGCTGCCACTGCCAACCGTATCACTGTTTGGCAACCTCTATCTGAAATTCAGAATAGCCAAGGTGCTACACACCGAGCTTGGCGGCTGGATCAACTATTTCTCCAGCTACTATGCTCCCGACTACTCTCCAGCCATCAACCAGTTTGCCAACCAGGACAAGAACTACCGCATGAAGATCGGTAACTACCCCATCCTCACGGCATACGTCAATTTCCACCTCAAGCGCACACGCTTCTACTTGATGTACTACCATGCCAACCAAAGCGACGGCAACTACTTCTGGGCTCCCCACTACCCCATGGCGCCCTCACACGTCAAGTTCGGACTGAGCTGGAACTTCTACGACTAAAAGACCCTAA
>CAMOWU010000220.1 GCA_946628545.1 uncultured Bacteroides sp.
TTCTACTCCCCCTTCTACTCCCAATTCAATTGATTTTTGGTTTCAGTTCGTCGGGTGAATCCTTCGTGAACATATCCACAGGTGGAGCTATCTTGGTGAAAAGGTCGCTGATGCGCTCAGGTTCCACCGTGAATGAGGGCTGGAAAGCATCGCTCTTCATATAGTTGATGATGGATCGACGCAACTGCCGCGCCACAATCCTGCGGTCAAGCTGACTGCTGAGATCCATACTTGTCATCATCAATTTGCCATTCAGCACATTAGCCTCGAAGAGCATACCTATCTTCCGACTGACGAACCACGTGTCTATGCTCTGCACAATGGGGTGAAAACCCTTGGGAAAGTCGGTCAACTGCATCACCTGGGCGTTGTTGAGCAGTTCCCACCAGTTGAGGTTGCTGAAATCGTCGGTGGGGAAGTCGCGGAAGACGGGATGGCTGCTGTCGATATAAGCGCCAGTGGTGTGGGGTGGACGCATCTTAAACCAACTGGTGTTCCAGAACACGGGCAAGTAGTGTTGCACAATGTCTTTCCCGTAGGAGATCTTGCCAGGAGCGCATATCAGCACCTTGCCTCCTTTCTCCAGCACCTTCATCGCTTTGCTATCCAGTGTGTCGGTGATCAGTATGCCTACCTCTGCCTCAAGTTCCTGTTTCTCATCGGGATATACCCAAAACTCCCACTGGTTGCTGTGTCCGTCGATGCTCACCGTCAAGGTCAGCTGCTCGGCTTGGTGAATGTCGCCAAGAGGCAGGGCTATCTCGTCTATGTCGCTGTAGCCCACTGGTATGCTGCCTCCCATGCCGATGACACCGTGTCGCACATCGTTTCCTTTGCTGTCTGTAATCTTGTAAGTCGCCTGTTTGCCAACGACTTGATCGCCAGTATAGTTGGAAACGGCGATTTCCACACTTGCCTCCTCAGTGTTCTTGAAGGTGAACTTCGGAAACTTGGCGAGGGGAACGAGAGGGGAGCAAAACTGTGTGAAATCCTTTGCGTCGCAATAGCCTTTCTCACGGAAAAACACGTTCAGCACTCCTACGATGGCGCTGCCCTGGCCGCTGTAGTCGTTGAGGCTCAAGAGCTGGTAGCCGGCGTAGTCGGGGGTGCGGTGGATGCGCTCTATCTCGTATTTATAACATAGCGTCTGCAGTTTGCCGCTGCTGATGAGAAACTTACGGGCCATGTCGCTCATGTCGTTGTCGGCGAGCAGGTCGCGGAAGATCTCGAAATTCTTGGCGCGGTTCACGCCTGTGTATTGAGTGGTCTCGTCCAGGTCGGGAAAGGCGCACCACTGACCGCACTCATGAGTGACGAAAGGCTCGTTGATCTCAAAGGTCGTTCTGGTGGCTTTGTCGTAGAATGTACTGATGCCGGCAGTGAAGTCGTCCATCGACTGGGGGTGCTGCTTGTCCCAAGTCAGGCCTCTGGCACCGGCTTTCACGTGGTATTGGTTCCGTGGTTGCCATTGCCAGCCACCTCCAACCGACGCTCCTGTATAGACACGGCGAGGGTCGGCTCCCTTCCAGTAGTCCACAAAGTCCGACACCCAGGCCACCCAGTTGCCTCTCGGCTCGTTGCCGGCACTCAGCATCAAGAATGAGGGATGGTTGCCATAGGCCATGGTCATCTTCTTGGTCTCATCCATCAGGTAGGTGTCGATCTTCTCGCCTCGTCCAAGCGACACACCGTGGTTGGGCCAGGAGGGGCCCTCGGGCTGAAGGTAGATGCCTACCTGGTCTGCGGCCTCGAAGGCGGCTTCTGGAGGGCAATAGGAATGGAAACGGACATGGTTCAGGCCATAGCGCTTGCAGATGCCCAGCACGCGTAGCCACTCTTCCTTGTCTGTAGGGGGATAGCCCGTGAGGGGAAAACAGCAGTTCTCCACCGTGCCTCGCAGCATGATGCGCTTGCCGTTGAGCAGGAACTGCCGGCCATCGATGCTGATCTCGCGCATGCCGAACGTGGTCGTCGAAGTGGCGCCGTTGCCAAGGGTGGCGGTCAGGCGATAGAGGGCGGGGGAGAACTCGTCCCAAGTCTCGGTCAGACCATGGATGTCGGTCGTGAAAAACATACCTAGGCTGTCGCTGCACAACTGGTCGCGGGAGATGCGGATCAGTGTATCTACTTTCTGGTGCTTGTCGCTGTTGAAAAGCTCTACCTTCAAAGCCAAATCGCGTGCCCTGGAGGGTAGCTTCAATTTTTTCAGGTGATTAGGGCCATTCTGATGGCTCCAATCCTTCTCACCAATCCTGATCACCACCTTGGCTTGCTGCTCCTTCACGTCGGGATACACCCCGATGTGGGCAATGAACACGGATGGCATCGATCTCAGTTCCATCTTGCCCACGATGCCGTTCCAGTCGCCCTGGGTCTGGTCGGTCACACTGTGTGAGTCCTGACCCACGCCCACCTTGTCGGGGTCGTTATCCACCTCAATGCAGATGTCGTTCTGGCCAGGCCGAACAAACTTGCTGACATCGTAGCGGTGGGGAACGGAGAGCGATTCCTCGCTGCCCACGCGCTGGCCGTTCACCCACAACGTGGAGATGATATGCGGACGCTCCAGAAACAGCTCGATATACCTTCCGTCCCAGTCTTTGGGGATATCAATCTGGCGCTTGTACCAAGCCTTGCCCACATAGTGGCGGTTGGGGGTCAGGAAGAAGGGGAACTTCACGTTGCCTCGTTCGCGGTATTTCTTCATGTAGGGGTTGAAGTAGTACGAAGAGTCATACAGCGAACCCACCCACTGCGTCTCGGCTGTCACTTCGTCGCCTTTGTCGCGCTCAGGCATCGATGCTGGCAAGAGGATGGTGTCGGCGAACTTGGCGACAGTAGGGTCAAAATACTGTCCGCCATTTTGTCTGTTGCCAGGATCCGAGGACTTGCCGAACGACATTTCGGTCTGGACAGGGGCGTTGGTGTTGAATTTCCATTGGCCTGCCAGCGAGATGGTGTCCTGTGCTTTTATGAATGTTACGGAAATCAAACCGATAATGAGAATGGTTATTCTTGTCTTCATTTGTCGTAGTGGGGCTATATGTTCATGTTCGTTATGAAGAAATGGTTGTTTGTCCTTAAAAATCGTCATCTCTTTCAATCAGCAAAAACTCCTTCTTCTGCAAATATATAAAACTT
>CAMOWU010000221.1 GCA_946628545.1 uncultured Bacteroides sp.
TGAGACTCTACGCTCTACACGACTGCCGTATCACTCGAAATGTCGGATGAACCTTATTTATTGCGAACACGAATTTGGCGAATTTCACGAATGCATGCTAAAGCATGCTGGCCGTGCGGACTTTTATCGTTGACCATTGACCATTGGCCATTGGCTTCCATTCGTAAGATTCGAGTCATTCGTGTTCGATATCTCATGTGCGAACACGAATTTCACGAATTTCACGAATGCATGCTAAAGTATGCTGGCCATGCGGATAGATTGCTCAGCGCTTGCGCTGAATCTCCTTCCCTCCTTGACTCCTTAGAATAATAATGGTCTAAGGAGTGAAGGAGTAGGGGAGGGCATGCATTTGAGCGCAATGACTTTATGCGCGGCAGGGAGGCTATTCTTGTGCGAGGCGGTAGATTTCGCTGCCAGCCAAGAGGAAGCATCCGAGTCCGTAGTCGTCGAAGTCGGGTTCGATGTCGTAGCCCACGGGCTGTGAGTCCTTGGGCTCCTTACCCGTACCTTGCACATACCCGAGAAAACCATTCTTGTGGAGGCATTTCTTGACCATGCGCTTCCATGTCTTGGCAATGACGGGCATGTAGGTCTGGCGGTCGAGCATGTTGTGGCGCACACCCCATGCCATGCCGTAGATAAACAGAGCGGTGCCAGTCAGTTCCTTGCCTCCATAGTTGCTTTGGTCGTGGAGACTGACATTCCAGAAACAGTCCTTACGCTGGCACTTGAGCAACGCTTGGGTCATGCTGAGGAAGTCTGCCTTATACGTGTCGAAATGGTCGTTGTGGTTGCCTTTGTTCTTGGACTCCATCGCATCCTCCATGGCGCGGACGAGCGCTGCATAAACCCAACCGTTTCCGCGGCTCCAATAGCAGTTTGATCCATTGGGCTCTTTGTAGGGCGGAACGAAATCCTTGTCGCGCCACCAAAGCCCTTCAGCCTCGTTGAAGAGTCCGCCAGCCAAGGTGTCGCGAGTCCAGATATACATGCGATAGGCTTGGTCGCTATAGGCCTCAGCTTCCGCTTTGCTATCTGCCATGGCTTCGAGGGTGGTGAGCACGGGAAGCCCCATCTGTATGGCATCAATCCACGTCCAGTCGTGAATGCTCGAACCATTGAATTTAGCCTTGCTGTTGGGGTCGGGAGCTGTGTCGGCCAAGGTCATCAGGTTGGCTATGCAAGTCTTGGTCGGTCCGATCATGCCTTCTTTATCAGAATAGTTCAGATTCAAAGGTATGCTTGCATTGTTGCGTGCCGAGCTGATGCGCCTTTTCCAATTGTAGAAGTCAAGAAACGCCTGCGAGCAGCAATAGTCGTCGGCATCGCGTGTCTTCACCCCGTTGCGAGGAGTCCATTTGTGGAAGCTTCCCCACGACTCCATGTAATAGATGTTCTGCTGTTTGCTTGGGTCGAGTTTGATGAGTTCCATCAATCCCTCGAAATACACGCCTCGAGTCCACAGGTTGCTGGGTCGTTCCTTCTTCACGAATGTAGGTTTCGTGGCATCGGGATACTTGCGGATGAAATAGTCGTTGGCGCAGTGCATCGCTTTCAGTACATCGGCGCGCGATGGCAACTTTTGGGCGTTG
The DNA here is from genome assembly GCA_946628545.1 of uncultured Bacteroides sp. GTDB lineage: Bacteria > Bacteroidota > Bacteroidia > Bacteroidales > Bacteroidaceae > RUG11857. The sequence continues at coordinate 1,596 of CAMOWU010000221.1, forward strand.
GCAGAGATGAATAACAGGGAAAGGACGAATAGTGCTGTCGTGATTTTCTTCATAATGCTTGTGGATTAGTCAATGTTAAGGCAAATTTACGCATAAAATGTGACTTGTCTGCCTGACTGAGCTGTAAAAGTGTTCATCGAGTGGTGCAAGAGATAATATTTTGTGAAAAAATGGTGTTTCATGCGAGCGAATTCGTCATAAACGGAAAAAATAGTGTAATTTCGTGTTTTGAAAAGTTCGTGGCTATTCAGCGGGGCTTTCACCCATGGTCGCTTCGCTCAAAAGAGTCATAGCCTTCTATATTACAAAAATGTATTGATTGGCTGTAGCGGACGCGACACGTCGCGTCCCTACAAGTGAACAGAATAGCCACAAGTGTTCAACCGCCGAAAAAGCAATATGATGAGACTCGTACGACTATTATTGTTAGTGATATGCGTTGCCGCCTTCTCGGGTTGCGACGAAGACAAGGGCAAGAGCAAGACCGTGAAAGGCAAAGCCGCCAGCGCACCCTATGAGATGCTTGTGGTGGCCAACAAGGAGTGGCTCAAGGGTCCCTATGGATCGCAGTTCATGGATGTGATGCACAGCGAGGTGCCTTGCCTGCCCCAGGTCGAGGCCAATTTCCGCACCACCTCAGTCAATCCCTCCGACTTCACCAGCACTTTCAAGGTGTATAGCAATATCGTGACCGTGGATATCGACAAAAAACATGTGGAGCCTTCCATGACCATGGCCCGCGACGTCTATGCCCATCCGCAGATTATCCTCACCATCAAGGCACCCGACAATGCCACGCTGGTGGCATACGTGAAGGAGCACCGCAATGAGATCATGGACCTTTTCGTGGAGCAGGAACTGAAGCGCGAGGTCGGTTTTCTGACCAAGGTCAACAGCGGCAAGGTCTTTGAAGCCGTGAAGAACATGTTCGGCTACACGGTCTGTGTGCCTAAGGACATCAACGCCATCAAGCGTGGCGACCACTTCATCTGGGCCTCCTCCGACACCGAGACCTCCAACAACTACAACTTCATCATCTACACCCTGCCTTATACCTCCACCTCCGACCTGACAGACGAGCGGCTGGTTGCCCTACGTGATTCAGTGCTGCAGCTTTACGTCAAGGGAGAGAAAGAAAACCAGTATGTGCAGACCACTCCCATGACTGTGTTGGGACGCGACATCGCCCTCGACGGTGCATACGTGAAGGAACTGCGTGGACTTTGGAAGATGAAGAACGACATGATGGGCGGTCCGTTCGTGGAATACGCACGGATCGACACCGTCAAGAATGTCATTGTAGTCACCGAGGGCTTCATCTTCGCCCCCGAGAAGAAGAAAAGAGACCTCATCAGAGTGATGGAGGCATCCCTCCGCACATTGAAAATGTGACCCCAACTCCCCTCCCATCTAAGGGGAGGGGTGCCCGCAGGGCGGGGTGGGGTACTACTTCCCCTTTAACTTCCCCTTTAACTTCCCCTTTAACTCCCCCTTTAACTCCCCCTTTAACT
>CAMOWU010000222.1 GCA_946628545.1 uncultured Bacteroides sp.
TCATCAGCGTCGAGGGCATGACACAGGACGGAAAGTTCCTCACCAACGAGTGAGAGACAGGGGGTACGCAGGCTTCCAGCCTGCGAATCAATCAGATAAGAGCAATAAGAGAGGCGCATTTTACCAATGCGCCTCTTTTATTGTTTACCTATACAAACGGTGATTACTTGTTCTTGATGTAATCCACAATCCAAGCACCCACTTCCTTCGTACCATACTTGGCACCACCTTCAACTTGGATCTCAGGTGTGCGGACATTCTGGTCGAGTGAAGCATTCACGGCCTCACGGATAAGAGCGCCTTCAGCCTTCAGGTCGAAATACTCGAACAACATGGCGACCGACAAAATCTGAGCCAATGGATTGGCAATGTTCAGGCCCTTTGCCTGAGGCCAAGAACCATGGATGGGCTCAAACACGGGGGTGTGCTCACCTGTTGAGGCAGAGGGAAGAAGCCCCATAGAACCAGTGATACAAGAACCCTCGTCGGTCAGAATATCACCGAAGGTGTTCTCCGTCACCATCACGTCAAAGAAACGTGGCTCCTGGATCATACGCATAGCAGCGTTATCCACATACATGTAATCTGTAGTCACCTCTGGATACTGGGGAGCCATCTCTTGAGCAATCTTGCGCCACAGACGGCTGGAAGCCAACACATTGGCCTTATCTACCACGGTCAGGTGCTTATTCCGCTTCATGGCATACTCGAAACCAACCTTCAAGATACGCTCAATCTCAGGACGAGTGTAATAGTTGGTGTCGTAGGCCTTGTCGTCGCTCTCAAACTTCTCACCGAAATACATACCGCCTGTCAACTCACGAATACAGATGAAGTCGGCACCACGTACCAACTCGTCTTTAAGGGGTGACTTATGCACAAGGCAGTCGAAGGTGGTCACAGGACGAATGTTGGCAAACAGTCCAAGCTTCTTGCGCATCGCCAACAGACCTTGCTCGGGACGCACCTTGGCATTGGGGTTGTTGTCGAACTTAGGATCGCCCACAGAAGCGAACAACACCGCATCACTGTCCATACACAGTTGGAACGTCTCCTCGGGGAACGGATCGCCCACCTTGTCGATGGCGTCAGCTCCACAAATGGCGTATTCATAACTCAACTCATGTCCGAACTTCTCACTGATGGCCTTAGCTACTGCCAAACCCTGTTCCATAATCTCTGGTCCTATACCATCACCAGGCAGAACCGCTAATTTCAATTTCATTTTCGTTATAGTTTTTAATGATTGTCTGATTTATCACCACAGAACACACCGAATCACAACAGTTTTCTGCTTACTCTGATTTGCCCGAATCCTGACCTACAGGCTGGGTGTTCTCGATGAGGTTGAGCATCTTGATGGTGGCCTTGATGGCTGCCTCTGTCTGGTCTGCATCAAGGGCATGGGTCTTGTAGCTCTTCTCATTGTACGTCCAGGAGATGGTGGTCTGGACCAAGGCGTCGGTACGACCTCCTGGAGGTATCACCACCACATAGTTGGTGAGCCAAGGAAACGACCGCTGAAGTTTATCGCGATAGATATGGCGCACACAATGCACGAAAGCATCATACATACCGTCGCCTATCGACGACTCCTCATACACCTTGCCATTCACCTCAAGCTTCACACTCGCCAAAGGCTTCAGGCCATAGGCCGTGGAAACCATATAACTGATCAGCTTCACCTTGTCATCGGGAGTGGAGTGCTTCAACACATCGGAAACGATGTAAGGAAGGTCTTCCTGGGTGACCAACTGCTTCTTGTCGCCCAACTCAATGATCCTGTTGGTCACCAAACGCGTCTGCTCTGGAGTAAGTTCCAAGCCCAAGTCTTCCAAGTTCCTCAGAATATTGGCCTTACCGCTGTTCTTACCCAAAGCATACTCACGCCTACGACCAAAACGCTCTGGAAGCAGGGCATTGCAATACAGGTTGTTCTTATTGTCGCCATCTGCATGCACACCTGCCACTTGAGTGAACACACTCTCACCCGTAATAGGCTTGTTGGGGGGAATGGCTATGCCCGAATAACTCTCCACCAAACGACTGGCCTCGTAGAGTTTCACCTCGTTGATACTGGTTTCGATATGCAACTGGTCTTTGAGCAAAGCCTGAACACTCGACAACGGCGCATTGCCAGCGCGCTCACCCAGACCGTTGATGGATGTGTGCACGCCCGAACAGCCTTCTATCACGGCCATCATCACATTGGCGATGACAAGGTCGTAGTCGTTGTGGGCATGGAAGTCGAACTTCACATCTGGATAGCGAAGGCGCATCTCGCGCACGTAGTTGGTCACCTCGATGGGATTGAGCACACCCAAAGTGTCGGGCAACATGAAACGACGGATTCCAGAGTCCTTCAAGGCGTCAACGAAAGCAAAGACATACTGAGGAGAATCCTTCATGCCATTGCTCCAGTCCTCAAGATACACATTCACCGCAATACCCAGTTCTTTGGCGTAGTCGAGCGACTGGCGGATATCGGCAATATGCTCGTCAAGGGTTTTCTTCAGCTGATACTTGCAATGACGCTCCGAACCCTTGCACAACAAATTGATGACCTTGCAGCCACACTCGTTGATCCAGTCGAGCGACAAATGCCCATCTACAAAACCCAGCACCTCTACACGGTCGAGTTTGCCGGCACGAGAGGCCCAGCGGCATATACCTTTCACAGCCTCTTTCTCACCCTCCGACACACGGGCGGAAGCCACCTCTATCCTATCGACATTCACATCCTGAAGCAGCATCCTTGCCACCATGAGCTTCTCATGCGGCACAAAACTCACACCGCTGGTCTGCTCACCGTCACGAAGGGTCGTGTCGAGGATCTCTATCTGGTTCTTATTTTCTTTTATCATTTTTTAGTTCATTCTCTTACGTTTGAGCTGTGTCAAGCGTGAGCGTTTTCGATGAAGCCAATGGTCAACGATGAATGGGTACGCAGGCATCCCTGCCTGCGACGCGTCTGGAGGACGCGCAATTCATCATCGCAGGCAAGATGCCTGCGTACCCCACGTATTTCCAAATGGTCAAAAATGCGATTAAGCGAGGGCAGAGCCAAGCTTGCTTGAGCTATGCC
>CAMOWU010000223.1 GCA_946628545.1 uncultured Bacteroides sp.
TCAATGGACTTCCGCCCCTCCATCCATCCCAAGCACGACTTTTCAGCCGACAAGGAGTTTGTGGCCACACCCTATTACCAGGTGTTCCAACACAAACATGGCTTTCTGCCCAATCTGTCGATTGTGGATTTGATTTTCAATATGGGTCCTGAGTCTCTTTTGGTGCTTAGAGACTCGTTTGTCGGTTGAGCCACTTTCCGCGCCTCAGTCGGATGAGGAAAATAGCACCTCGCACACACAATTCCACACACATGGCTATCCAGGCGCCGTTCAATCCCAATCGGGGGGTGAGAAGGGCTGCCAGAGATATTCTCACCAGCCAGATGCTGCTCAGGTTCATCACGGCTGGAATCATTGTGTCGCCAGCACCCACGAAGATACCGTAGCACACGATTGAGGCGGCGAACATGGGTTCGGCGAAGGCTTCGATGCGCAAAGCCATGGTGCCCAAGTGCCGCACCTCCTCCACAGGGGTCATAATGGCCATCATGTAGGGCGCGGCAAAGAACATCACCACTCCCATCAAGGTCATGATGCCCATTCCCAGGGCCAAGGTAATCTTGGAAAAACGCCAGGTGAGTTCCTTGCGACCAGCGCCAATGCTCTGCCCCACCAACGTGGTGGCTGCTTCACCAATGCCATAGCCCGGCATATAACAGATGCTCTCGGCAGTGACAGCCAGGGAATTGGCGGCAATGGCACATGTTCCGAGAGGTGCCACAATGATGGTGCTGGTGATCTGTGCTCCACACATGATGATGTGCTGGCAACCCATAGGCACTCCTATATGCAGGGCTCTGTTGATGATGCGCGAGGTGGGACGGAAAGAGCCTTTCTCCTGGGTCAGTGACAGTTCAGGCGAACGTACGATGGCGAAATAAGCCATGAGCAGTGCGGTGATCCACTCTGCCACGGCGGTGCCAAGGGCTGCACCCACCACCCCGAGTCCAGCTCCTGGCATGGTGAACTGCAAGCCTAAGAGTGAGAGGTCGCGCGTAGGGAAGATAAAAAGGAAATTGAAAATCACGTCGAGCACACACATCATGATGTTGAGCATGCTCGGGATGAACATATTGCCACTGCATCGCAGCATCGACGCGCAGAGGTGGTCGATCTGCAAGGCAGGCATACACAAGATGAAGATGAGGAAATAGCGGGAAGCATCGGCCACGATGTCATCCCCTCCGCCAAGCCAATGAGGAAGGGAGGGGGTGATGGCGGTGCCGAGGCAGGTGAGCATGAGGCAGAAGATCATGGTGGCGGAGATGGACTGCCGGAAGATGTCGCGTGCCTTGGACAAGTCGTTGGCGCCAATGCTGTGTGCCACTTGCACGGAGAAACCAGAGGATGAAGCGGAAACCATGCCGCCAAAAAGCCATATCGTGGTGGAGACCAGTCCGATGGAAGCAGTGGCCTGAGCCCCAAGCCCACCCACCATCGACGCATCGATATACTGCATGAGGATGTGGGTGACCTGCGCAAGCATCGAGGGGAGGCTCAAGAGCAGGGTCAGCGTGACCTGTTGCCGCAGGGTCATGGACTGACCGCTGCGGATCATCGCCAACAACATATTGGATTCTTTCCGCTTCAACATAAAAAAGATGATCAATTTGTAGGGACGCGACGTGTCGCGTCCAAATCATAGCGGACGCAAAACGTCGCATTCCACACTTCTACTCCCTATTCTACTCCCTTTTTAACTCCCTATTCTACTCCCTTTTTAACTCCCTATTCTACTCCCATTTCTACTCCCTTTTAAAAACGGTATGAATGCGGCGCAGACCTTCCATCATGCGCTCGCGCTGGCAGGCTATATTGATGCGGATGAAACCGTCCTTGTCGTCAGCGCCATACATGGTGCCAGAGTTGACCAGCACTTTGCCCTCACGCTCCAGCAACTCGGTGATGGCATCCGATGTGCCCAGACTGCTGCAATCCGCCCACACCAAGTAGGTGCCTTCGAGTTTGGTGATGGGAATATAAGGCATGTGCTCATGGAAGAAGGCGCAGAGGGCCTTGTAGTTGTCGTAGATATAACTACACAAGGCATCGAGCCATTGCTCACCTTCGTTGTAAGCGGCGATAAGGGCCAGCACGCCGAAGGGATTGACATCGCATACCTCGTTGATGTTGAGTGCCTTGTCGATCTTCGCCTTCCATTCAGCATTTTCTGCGACGATGACGGAGATCTGCAGTCCGGCGATATTGAACGCCTTGCTGGGAGATACACAAGTGACGCAGTTGTGCTGGATCTCCTCGGAGACGGAAGCCATAGGAATGAAATGACTGCCCGGCATGGCCAACTCACAATGGATCTCGTCGCTGAGGATCATCACATTGTGGCGGATGCAGATATTGCCCATCTTCTGCAATTCTGCCTGACTCCAGATCCTGCCTGCGGGATTGTGGGGACTGCAGAGCAAGAAGAGTTTCACGTCTTCGCGTGCGCACTGACGCTCAAAATCCTCAAAGTCAATGGTGTAGGTATTGTCCTGGTAGATGAGTTTGTTCTCAGCCACAGTGCAGCCGTTATTGCGGATGGAGGAGAAGAAGCAGTTATAGACAGGTGTCTGGATCAGCACGGCATCGCCAGGCTGAGTGAGCCCCTTGATGATGGCGGAAACGGCTGGAACGACACCGCTGGTGTAGAGAATCCAGTCTTTCTCGATTGTCCATTCATGACGACGCGAGAACCATGAGATGATGGCTTGGTAAAACTCGTCTGGCACCTTGGTATAACCGAAAATACCATGTTCCACTCTTTTGCGCAAGGCTTCTATCACTGCTGGAGCCGTCTTGAAATCCATGTCGGCCACCCACATGGGCAACACCCCGTCTTGAGGGGAGTCCCACTTGTAGGAATTGGTGTGGCGACGTTCTGTCGGTTGGTCAAAATTGTATGTTGTCATATCATTGAATTGAAATTGCGGATGAATCTATGATTTTGAGGTTCAATTATTCTCGATATTTTGCTATCTTTCTTAATTCTATCCAACTCCCCTCCCCTTCGAGGGGAGGGGCAGGGGTGGGGTCT
>CAMOWU010000224.1 GCA_946628545.1 uncultured Bacteroides sp.
GAGCTAAAGTCTAAAAACCAATCCGCTTATAGAGCAAGGAACCATCCCAGTCGAGTTTCGACACATCGGCTAAAGTGACCTGGTTTTCCGCGTTGGCCTCTGAAACACAACGCAACAGGGCTATCTGAGCCACTGTACCAGCCAGCAACTGCATGGTGCGCGCATTGGTTGGTGTCCGCTTACGGCTGCCGTGCATACGGTTGATGTAGTCGCTGACACTGCGCTCTGCCTCATTCGTGATGCCGAGTCCATACTGTCGGTGAAGCAGGATCTTGAAGATGGACAGCAACTCCTCGGGCTTGTAGTCCTCAAAGACGAGGATGTGGTTGGAGGGCACCAGTCCGTTGTGTACCAGGTTACGGGCCAGACCATCACTGTCACTTGCTGTCTTAGCATAGACGATGGCCAACGACATCCTCAGATCGCGCCGTTTGTTCTCAACCCAGAACTGCAGGGAGTCGAAGTTGTAGTTGTCATACTGCGGTGAGTCAAGGTCGAGGAAGAGCAGACCGTCGGAGGCGCGCATCATGGCTTTCTCGATGACGGACATCGGATTTGGGAGGTTGGCGAACTCCTCGATATTGAGCGTGGTGAAATGGGCGGTAGGAAGGCGCCCCGTTCCTTGCAGTACCTGTGCCAGGATTTCTGCCACCGTGCTCTTGCCCGTTCCTGTATTGCCCAAGAAGCTCCATGTCAGGTCGTCTCCAGCCAAGGGAATACGGTGCTGGTAGGCGGCACGAGTGCCGACAACATACTCATGGAGCGCACGTTTCACATTCTCCAGACCTGCCAAGTTGTCGAGTTGCTCAAAAGCGGTGTTGATGATGGCCTCGTCCCACGAGCGCAGGGCCTGCAGGTTTTCGATCTCGGGGATATCGGCCTCGGTGATGGTGACGAGGTCTTTGTTTGTGATGTTGTGCGCCGGTAGTTTGATGAGCCTGTTGCCCAATGAGGGAATGATCTTGGTTGTCAGCAGACGGGTGATGAACCTTCCGTTGCCGAAATGGTCGTCTTTATGATTGTAGGCGTTGACCACATAGCGCGAGAGCTTCTTCTCAGCATCTGGCGTCAGTTCGTAATGCTCTCTCTTGAGCACGAAACCGCCTATCTTCAACAACTGTTCAGGGGTGTAGTCGTTGAAGTGGAAGATATAGGAGAAGCGAGACTTCAGTCCGGGGTTGGACTGTAGCAGATGCTCCATCTCGGCTGTATAGCCAGCCAAGACAACAATCATGTTGGTTTGTTCCAGACTGAGGTATGTCAGCAGTGTCTCGATCACACGGTGTCCGAAGTCGCGACGGTCGGAATCCTCGACAAACAGATTGTAAGCCTCATCGATGAAAAGCACACCTCCAGCCGCGCTCTTGATGGCGTTGAGCGTGTTCTTCTCTGTGTCGCCCAGATACTGGCCGACAAGTTTGGAACGGTCGGTCTCCACCAGATGTCCCGACGACAGCACTCCCATGCCATGGTAGATCTCGCCAATCAGTTCGGCTACCGTGGTCTTGCCCGTACCGGGATTACCCGTGAACACCATGTGCATGGGCGGCATGTGATTGAACAGCCCCAGTTCCATACGGCGTCGGTTCAGGTTGACCAGACTGGCGTGGGCCATGATGCTCTCCTTGATGTTGTCCAGGCCGACCAGTGAACTGAGGCGGTCGATAGCCGCCTTGGGGTCTCGGTGGCGTATCTGCGGGATATCGTCACCAGTGATGAGCATCGCCTCGTTCGTCTGACTGAGATGTGCCTTGATCACCCTGCTGATGGTATGCGGCAGAATGTAGTTATCGATGGTCTTGATAGCCAAATGGATGTTCGTGAAGTCGCTGCCACGCATCTTGTGCTCATAACCGAAATAGTTGTTCAGACACTCCTTAGCCTCAACTGTAATCTTATAGCCACTTTCTATCAAGTACTTGCACGCTTTTCGGGTCAACACTTCTGGCGACAGGTCGTCGAAATGGAAACGGAGAGAGAAGATTTCCTTTGCAGCCTGGCACGAATTGACCAACTGGGTGAGTTCGCTCTGCGGACCGCCCAGCACCACTGTCACCCTGGGTTCGGTGCGCAGCACGTTGGCCAGGATCTCTATTCCGGTCTGAGAAAGCAGTCCCTTGAGACACAATTCGTCGGCATCGTAAATATAAAGCATGGAGTCGCGGTACTCCTTGATTTTGTCGGCGATTCCAGCGTAACCGTTGCTGGGGTCAAAAAGTGTGATGGCGGATATCTCATCATACTGGTCAAGCGTCTCAATCGTTCTGAGTTTGGTGTATAGGCGTTGTGCCGCCGTACGTTTGCCCGTACCACGGTTGCCTGTGAACATATAGCAACGGCGATGATCGTGGCCTACGCTGTGACTGACCTGACGGTAGTATTCAGTTTTCAGGTCCAACTGGGCGAAATACTCAGTCAGTGACTCGGGGATCATGTCGTCGTCCTCACCAACCAGGGAGAGTTGATAGATGCTGTTACGCAGGTTGCGGTTATGTTGGATGGTATCCCTGATCTCGGCCATCTTCTTCTTGTGAGCGTCTCTGTACTCTTTAGCGTCTTCGAAACTGTTGTCGTCGTACTGTTCCATCAGTTCCTTGGCCTTTTTGATCAGAGTCTCGCTCTCGCTTTCCTTATCCGGATCCGAGGCATAGAGTTCAGCCAGCCACAACCGCAGAAAGACGCTGTCGTTGAGTGTAATCAAGTAGCTCAAACGTTCTTCTTCTTGATCCGTTAGATTACAAACTTCGTCTTTCAAGTTTATTCCATATAGGAGCAATTCGATTAGTTCTTCATCGTACAGTTTGTCACGGTTCTCCACCAGATAGTCATTCAGTTGGGTCTCTTGTTCGGACAATGACAATTGGTGCCACTCCTCCAACAATTCATTTACATTCTTCATATCACATGCGTTATAATTCTTCAGTTAAGTTCAAGGTCCTTTTCGCAAAGATAATGCAAATTGAGAGCAGAACGAAATAAATCCATTTATTTCTTATGCCGAAATGCAGCTTATCTTCGCTT
>CAMOWU010000225.1 GCA_946628545.1 uncultured Bacteroides sp.
AGAACCTCTAAATTCGTACGGCCATGAAGAAGATACTCTTATCCCTGCTGATGGCCATGACGGCCATCACCTCCTCCGCCCAGACCATTGGCGAAGCCTTTTATATCTACCGCAACGACGGTGACTTCAACGCCTTCTTCCGCGAAGAGGTCGATAGCATCGTCTATTCTAATTACGATGCCGACAGCATTTGGTACGACGACGTGGTGTCGCAGGTGATCTATACCCCCGACAGCACCTACTTCATTCCCCTCGCCACCATCGACAGCGTAGGGTTCGTCACACCTGAGACGGTGTATGCCGAAGACGTCAAGGTTCTTTCCGACAATCTGTTCGATTATGTCATTGCTGTGGATGGATTGAACGTGACCTTGTCGAGCAATACACCAGCGTCCATCTTACCCAAGCAAGGTGATATCATCGCTACTGTAGAGTTGTCAGATAAGTTTCCTTGTGGATTCAGCGGAAAAGTCAATGATGTTTCAACGCAGAGCGACGGCATCATCCTCAAGTGTGACTCCGTTGCGTTTGAAGAAGCCGTGGATCGTTTCTACGGTATGGTGGAACTGGTCAATCAAGATGACGCGGAAGTGCAAAGTCGCAGATATGCCACAGAGAAAGCTAAGCAGTTTACTTTGGATTTGAAAGACATCAATATGCCGGTCAGTCTCTCAGGAGTCATCACCCAAAAAGACATCTTCGACATCAAAGGAGCTGCCAATCTCCATTTCAATGTCAAGCCTCACGTATGGGGCAAGTTGGCCTATGTGATCGACAAGAATGTGCTGGTCTCCTACGTCAATATCCATACCACATTGACCCTTGATTTCGACATCGACTTGGAAGTGGCAGGTGTGGCCAACAAGGAGTTCAAGAAGAACCTTCTGCCCAAGTCCGACTTTATGCTGCCCTGGGGAATCCCCTTCTATGCGGAGATCGGCCCCAAACTGGAACTGAATGGCGAGTTTGCGGTCGGCACGAAGGTCAACACCTCGATGACCTTTGTCCAGGACATCATCTATCGTCCGCTAATGACCATTTTGCCTGTTGTGGGTCTTTTCTCCAACAAGATCACGCAGGATGCACAGCGCGGTCCCATCAATTTCAGTTGGCAGTATCTGGCAGGCCGAGGCACAGTCAAGGGCGGTGTCTATGTCCGTCTTGGCATCCCCTTCGGCACCCACGATGTGGGATGGGTAGGCGGTGAGTTCGACGGACCGTTCAAGACCAACATCGAGTTCTTCTTCGACATCAATAGACTGAAGCAGGCCGACAAGAGTACAGCGCTGTACGACGAACTGAAAGACTTGTGCAAACTCGATATCAATCCCTATGTTGGAGCAAAATTCGTTGCAAGTGTGAAAGACGACAAGTTCAGGTTTGAGATCGGCAAGGACTTCGAGAAGGCGGGCAAGTGGTTCAGCGGCCGCATACTGCCAGCCTTCTCCAACCTTAAGGCCAACCGTCTGAAAGGCCAGCAAGGCAACGCCGAGGTGACATCCAATATCTCCAAATCATGCCCGATTCCATTCACTGTCGGATTCACCCTGCTCGACAATGATAAGAACAAGGTGGAAGAATACTATGGCCAGAAATATTCGATGCTCAACAACTTCACGTCCTACAAAGTGACCATGAAGAACCTCTCTGGCAACAAGGAATACGAATGTCATCCCATGATCAAACTCTTCGGCTACAATATGCTCGCTTCCCCAAGTTGCGACTTGGATGCGTCATTGGAGCCTACGACCCTCGATGCGACCAACATCAAGAACAAAGGTGCGCAATTGGGGGGAAGCATCAGCGAATACAATCCATCAGTTGACAAAGGCGAATGCGGTTTCTTCTACAACACTTCTGGTAGTCCAACGGTTTCTAACGGCACACAGGTGTATGTGGGCAAACTCTCCAATTTCTCCGATGGCAAGTTCTACAAGGAACTGACAGACCTGAAGGAGAACACCACATATTATTATTGCGCCTACTACTATGCTGATGGTGAATATGTCTATGGCGAGTCAAAGACATTCAAGACGCAGGGCGACACCACCTGCCCCGACGGCAACCACCCTCATGCGATCGACCTCGGTCTGCCCTCCGGCACCAAGTGGGCGTGCTGCAACGTGGGTGCGTCAAGCCCAGAGGACTATGGTGGCTATTATGCTTGGGGTGAGACAAGCGAGAAATCGGATTACACATGGGAGAATTATCAATTCTATGACAGTTCAACAGGCGGTTTTAAGAATATCGGTTCCGACATCGCCGGCACTTCCTACGACGTTGCCCATGTTAAATGGGGTGGCAGTTGGCGCATGCCTTCGCTGGAACAGATTCGGGAATTGTTGAACAACTGCACGTCTAAGTGGACATCAGTAAATGGCACTTATGGCAGGGAGTTCACTGGACCTAATGGCGGGAAAGTGTTCTTGCCTGCCGTGGGCAACCGCTGGGGCGACGGCCTCTACAACGAGGGCGGCTACGGCTACTACTGGTCGTCGACGCAGCACCCCGACGGCACCCTCTGCGCCTATTACCTCTACGTCACTTCGGGCGGCGCGTACTGGAGCAGCAACCTCATCGACTTCTACTACTACCACCGCAGCGACGGTCACGGCGTTCGTTCCGTTTCGAAATAGTGCATCCTTGCCCCAAAGATTGAAACCAACGCAAAGTCAAACATTCCAAAGCCCTTGCTCGGCATGGGCAGGCAGTGGGGCGCAGGCCCTGGGGCCTGCTACCAAGCCCCACAGCATGCCCATGGCGGGCAAGGGCAGCCGCAAAAAAAAAAGACAATCATGGCTTCAACAAAAGAAATAGTTGAACTTGAGGCGCGGGAGTTGCGTGACAGTCACCGCGACCTCATTCACCTCCACCGCGAGGGCTCTTTTCTCCGTGCCTACGACTCGCAAGTGAATATTCATTTATATATCAGCATCATATCATCCTCCGCATGGCTTTATCCCGTAGGGATTAGATATTGT
>CAMOWU010000226.1 GCA_946628545.1 uncultured Bacteroides sp.
TGCAAATTTACATAAAAATTTTGGCTTTATAAGCCAGCCGAGATAAAAACTTGAAAAATTGTGCCGAGTGTTGGCGCAAATAAGGCCACATACGCCCAATCCTATCATATTTCGTGCTTTATTTCAAAAATTTTTAGTTATTTGTGGCGTTAGTGTGGTGCTGGCATCTTTTTTATCGAAAAACTTGTCGATTTCCGAAAGAATTGTTGTAATTTTGTCTGTGGGCATGGAAGTTGTGTTCCTTTTTGTTTGTCGCTTCAAAGTCACTCATTATCCGCAATATACGGAATCTTCTGTACCTCTGTCTTTTAGATAAATTTACTTAACCAAATAACTTCCGATGCCCTTTGTCTGTGAATTTCAATAGGTTGGTTGCTTCTAAGATGCCAACCTGTTAGTATCCTAAGTTTACAATTTCCATCAGTTCGTCGATGTTGCTGATGAGATAGTCCGCACCAGCTTCTTCGAGTTCTTGTTTGGTCCCGTTTCCGTAAGTCACTCCACAAGTCTTTGCTCCAGCGTTCGACCCCATCAGGATATCCACGTTCATGTCGCCTACAACGAGTGTCTGGTTTGCGTCAAAACCTGTGTAGGAAATCGTTTTCAGGACAGGTTCTGGATTGGGTTTGGCTTTCTCCACGTCGTCTGCTCCAACGATGTAAGATATGTAGTCTGCAATTCCCAAATCGCTTGTCAGTTCCGATAGTGACTTGTGCCAGCGTGAAGATGCTATTGTGAGCGTATATCCCTGCTGCTTGAGTGCCGACAAGGTCTCAATGACTTTCGGAAAGACTTGTGGCTTCATCGTCTGTAGGTTCTCTTGGAAGATTCTCCTGTATGTGTCGGCGCATCGTTGGATGGTCTCTTTACTTTCATTGGGATACAATGCCTCGAAGCAGCCGCCAAGAGGCAGCCCTATCTTTGAGGCACATTCATCATCGGAACGTCCAGACAACCCCAACTCGGAAATCGTCATCTGCATAGTTGTGACGATATTTCGTCGGGTATCACCAAGGGTGCCGTCAAAATCGAAAATTATCAGTTTGATCATGTCTCAATCGTATCTCCTTTTTCGCAGATTTGCCAATTTTCAATATCCTAAATCCTCACCTACAAGCACGACAACATGTCGTCCCTTGGTTCTGCTGTTTCTCAGGAAGTGGATGTAGCTGCAAATGCTCTCAGGCGAGTTGCAGTTGTGGCAGGTGCCATCAATCCTGCACGGAGTGTTGATGTCGAAACGCTGGGCGTTGATGGGCGATGCTGTGCTACGGGCCCTGGCCAGTGCCGCCTCTACCGTCTGGGCCACCTTGTTGAGCCCGATGACGAAGATGACTTTTTTCGGTCCCCATGTGATGGCTGCCACACGATTGCCATTGCCGTCGATATTCACAATGACACCATCTTCTGATATGGCATTGGCACTCGTCAGATAAACATCGGCAGTGAAAGCCCTGAGATACATCGCCTCTTTTTCTGCTGGAGTATCGACGGTGTCACGGTCAAGCACTTCAAGCGTTCCTCTGCTCTTCAAAGCCTCTGGAATACCAAGGTCGCGGACCGTAGCTGTTCCGCCCCAAGTCACGGTGCTGCCATCGGCAATGAGTTCCGATACCTTCTTCACAGCCTCTTTGCCAGTGGCACAATAGAAGGCTTCCATGTTGCGGCGATTCAAGTTCTTGATCATCAGCTCGGCAAGTCTTTGGTTTCTCTCTTCCTGTGGTGTCATATCATTGTCTTTTTGTGATTTTCGCTAAGTAGTCGTAGTGCTCTCCTTCAGCCACCACCTCGATGGCATAGCCATTTTCCTCTGCCACCCGTTTCAAGGTGTCTGCGTCGATGTAGAGCCAGGGAAAAGGGTAGGCAAAGGGATCATATCCTCCTCATTTGCTGATTGTCCAATCCGCTGGAGAGTATTCATAAGTGAAGACAAAATTACTCATTTTCATGGGAAAAACATGAAAAAAGCATCAAAATCCGACCTTTAGAGAATGAATGTGGGGCGATTCGGCGATTATTTGGCAGAAAAAGAGTAATTTTGTAATTGGTAAGAAATGTGCAATCATTCATCTACCAAGATATCATTCCTAAACAAACGAAAATATAGCAGATTATGACTACTGGTAATGTTCGACCAGCCGACATGGAGCGCATCACCACTCCTGAGTTGGCACAGAAATTTATTGAAGAACAGGTCAAGGAACTAAGAGCCCAGATTGGCGACAAGAAGGTGTTGCTGGCTCTCTCTGGAGGTGTGGATTCATCTGTGGTTGCCGCCTTGCTGATCAAGGCCGTTGGCAAGCAGTTGGTTTCTGTTCATGTCAACCATGGCCTCCTTCGCAAAGGTGAGCCCGAGCAGGTTGTTCGTGTCTTCCGCGATGAGTTGGATGCCAACCTCGTGTATGTGGATGCCACCGACCGTTTTCTCGACAAGTTGGCAGGTGTGGCCGATCCCGAGCAGAAGCGCAAGATCATTGGCGCTGAGTTCATCCGTGTGTTCGAGGAAGAGGCGCGCAAGCTTGAGGGCATCAGTTTCCTGGCCCAAGGCACTATCTATCCCGACATCGTGGAGTCCGGACCAGTGAAGTCGCACCACAATGTGGGTGGTCTTCCCGAGGACCTGCAGTTCGAACTCGTTGAGCCTATCAAGTTGCTCTTCAAGGACGAGGTGCGCGTGGTCGGCAAGGAACTGGGACTCCCCGACAACATGGTCTTCCGCCAGCCGTTCCCAGGCCCAGGTCTGGGTGTGCGCTGCACTGGCGCCATCACCCGCGACCGTCTGGAAGCACTTCGTGAGAGCGATGCCATCCTTCGTGAGGAGTTTGCCAAGAATGGTTTGGAAGGCAAGGTTTGGCAGTACTTCACCATCGTTCCCGACTACAAATCGACTGGTGTGAAGGACAACAAGCGCAGTTGGAACTGGCCCGTGATTATCCGTGCCGTCAACACCCGCGACGCCATGACCGCCACCATCGA
>CAMOWU010000227.1 GCA_946628545.1 uncultured Bacteroides sp.
TCCACCACACTTTGTCGTGGCTCTGTGCATCGTCAACGATGTACTTGTCCTTAGGTGAACGACCAGTGAAGACACCAGTCATCACGTTCACAGCGCCAAGTTCAGTCTCCTGACCCTTGTCATAACCTGTGAGCTCTTTCTTCATTTCCTCCTCATACAGATACTCGTAGGAAGGGTTGTGGGCTTTCACTGTAGAACCAGTGATGCCATACTTAGTCAAATCCAAATTTGCCATAATAATTTATTAATTGGGTTTTAAATGAATTACCAAAAATAAAGCTTTCGCTTGCTATGATATGACGAAAAGATTACACTCCGGGAGGCACCTTTCGCAAATATCAGACGCAAAGTTAACATTTTTCCATGGATTATCTCCTCTTTCACCTTATTCTTTTTAGTTAAAAACATTAAAAAAGGGAGTGTTAGTCGGACTAACACCCCCTTTTTGCTATATGGACTTGTCGAAAACTACATCATGCCGCCCATGCCGCCCATACCTGGTGCGCCTGCTGGCATTGGGTTTTCTTCCTTCTTATCCACAATCACGCATTCTGTGGTGAGGAACATACCTGCGATTGAAGCGGCGTTCTCAAGAGCCACGCGAGTCACCTTGGTTGGGTCGATGATACCGCTCTGGCGCATGTTCTCATATACCCCTGTGCGGGCGTTGAAACCGAAGTCGCCTTCACCCTCGCGAACCTTCTGCACCACTACGCTGCCTTCAAGACCAGCGTTCTCCACAATCTGGCGGAGTGGCTCCTCGATAGCGCGCTTGATGATGTTGATACCGGTCTGCTCGTCGGCGTTCTCCACCTTGATGCCCTCAAGAGCCTCAGTGGCGCGAATAAGTGCTACACCACCACCAGGAATGGTTCCTTCCTCGATGGCTGCGCGTGTAGCGCAAAGAGCGTCATCCACACGGTCTTTCTTTTCCTTCATCTCGACCTCGCTGGCAGCACCCACATAGAGCACGGCTACACCACCCGAGAGTTTAGCCAGACGCTCCTGCAATTTCTCCTTGTCGTAGTCGGAAGTAGTGTTCTTGATCTCGGCCTTGATCTGGTTGACACGGTCCTTGATGGCCTGCTTGTCACCCTGACCACCAACGATGGTAGTGTTGTCCTTGGAGATAGTTACCTTCTCAGCAGAACCCAGCATCTCGAGTGTAGCCTGCTCCAACTTGAGCCCCTTCTCCTCGCTGATGACCACGCCACCAGTCAGCACTGCGATGTCTTCGAGCATAGCCTTGCGACGGTCGCCGAAGCCAGGAGCCTTCACTGCACAGATCTTCAACTGCGAACGCAGACGGTTCACAACCAAAGTGGTAAGTGCCTCGCTGTCAATATCCTCAGCGATAACGAGCAATGGACGTCCTGTTTGCACAGCTGGCTCGAGGATAGGCAGGAACTCCTTGAGGTTGGAAATCTTCTTGTCGTAGATCAGTACCTGTGGAGAATCCATCACGCACTCCATCTTCTCTGTATCGGTAACGAAATATGGAGAGAGGTAACCACGGTCGAACTGCATACCTTCCACCACTCCGATGGTAGTGTCGCGGCCCTTGGCCTCTTCGATGGTGATGACACCATCCTTGCTCACCTTCTTCATGGCGTCGGCAATCAGCTTGCCCACTTCCTCATCGTTGTTGGCGCTGACGGTAGCCACCTGCTCAATCTTGTCGTAGTTGTCGCCTACCTGCTCGCTCTGTGCCTTGATGTGCTCCACCACCTTAGCCACGGCCTTGTCGATACCGCGCTTGAGGTCCATGGGGTTGGCACCGGCAGCCACGTTCTTCAGACCTACGCTGCAGATGCTCTGTGCAAGCACTGTGGCAGTAGTAGTACCGTCGCCTGCATCGTCGCCAGTCTTGCTGGCCACGCTCTTGACGAGCTGTGCGCCTGTGTTCTGGAATGGGTCGGAGAGTTCAATCTCCTTGGCAACGGTCACACCGTCCTTGGTAATCTGTGGAGCACCGAATTTCTTCTCTATCACCACATTGCGCCCCTTAGGACCAAGTGTTACTTTCACGGCGTCTGCCAAAGTGTCAACACCCTTCTTCAGTTGTTCGCGGGCGTCGATATTGAATTTCAAATCTTTTGCCATTGTTTTGTTCCTTTCTTGTTTTTGTTGTTGAAGTAGAATGTTAACCTAAGACAGCGAGTACATCGCTCTGTCGCATGATGAGGTATTTCTCGCCCTCGTATTCCAATTCTGTTCCAGAATACTTGCCATAGAGCACCTTGTCGCCCACCTTGAGGACCATCTCCTCGTCCTTGGTACCGTTGCCAACTGCAACTACTTCACCCTGAAGTGGTTTCTCTTTCGCTGTATCAGGGATGATGATGCCCCCGATAGTCTTCTCCTCTGCAGGTGCAGGGAGAATCAGAACTCTGTCTGATAATGGTTTGATGTTCATAATAAAGATGATATTTGTTTGTAGTTATTCTTTATCACTGTAACGACCCTTAGCATCTAAAGTCTAACGTCTAATGCCTAAAGTCCAATGTCTAAAGCCTAATATGCAAAAGTCGTGCCAACAGATTCGGTGCCTTTTCTGACACGGCATGAGCGGCATCCTGTCAGTTCGACCTTGCACAGGCCTGCCATTGTGGCAGTCTCCATATTGTCAGTGAATAATAAAAAATATGGGCTCGTATAAATAATGTTGCAATCGCTTATTCGCAACTTTGGCTTCACCGAAGTTACTCCATCTCGGAATAGAAAAGAAAGACGGTGCTTTCTTTTGCTTTTCGCTCGATTTTTCGTAACTTTGGCTTCGCCGAAGTTACTCTCACTCGGAAAAGCTCAAACAAGTTTGACTTCGTCCAACTTTGTCACGACTCAGCAGAGGAAAATTTTCCCTCTGCTTTCGCTGCTCCAAAGTTTGGCTTTTCGCTCGTTTATTCGTAACTTTGCACCAAATTTTAATAAGAACAAGAAAC
>CAMOWU010000228.1 GCA_946628545.1 uncultured Bacteroides sp.
AATATCGCTTATGAAATTCATCTCATGGAATGTCAACGGTCTCCGCGCCTGCTATGGTAAAGGATTTGAAGAAAGTTTCAAGACGCTCGACGCCGACTTCTTCTGCCTTCAAGAGACCAAGATGCAGGAAGGACAGTTCGACCTGCAAATACCCGGCTATCAGTCTTATTGGAACTATGCCGAAAAGAAAGGTTATTCAGGTACAGCCATCTTCACCCGTCATCAACCCATCAGTGTCGCTTACGGACTGGGCATCGATGAGCACGACCACGAAGGACGTGTCATCACCTTGGAGATGGACAACTTCTACCTCGTCAATGTCTATACTCCCAACTCACAAGACGGTTTGCGCCGCTTGGATTACCGCATGACTTGGGACGACGATTTCCGCAACTATCTTAAGTCGCTCGACCAACGCAAACCAGTCATTGTCTGTGGCGACATGAATGTGGCGCATCAGGAGATTGACCTCAAGAACCCGCAGTCCAACCGTCGCAATGCAGGATTCACCGATGAGGAACGCGAGAAGTTCACACAACTGCTCGACAACGGTTTTGTCGATACCTTCCGACATCTCAATCCTGAACTGACGGGCGCTTACTCCTGGTGGTCGTACCGTTTTCATGCGCGCGAGAAGAACGCAGGATGGCGCATCGACTATTTCCTCATCTCCTCACGTCTCGTGCCTCAACTCCAGACTGCTTCCATCCACAACGAGGTCTTTGGCAGCGATCACTGTCCCGTGGAACTTGTTCTCCATTGACCATTTATTTCATTGACCATTGACCATTTATTTCATTGACCATTGACCATTGACCATTGACCATTTATTTCATTGACCATTGGCTTCGCCTAAAATGCTCACGCTCGGCATAGCTCAAGCAAGCTTGGCTTTGCTCTCGCTCAATCGCATTTTTGACCATTGACCACTTGGGGCATTAAAAAACTCCCCTCCCTTTTTAGGGGAGGGGCAGGGGTAAACGTCTAAACGTCTAAACGTCTAAATTCTAACGCCTAAAGTCTAACGTCTAAAGTAACTTCAGGGCATCAGCTAAGATGTCCTTGTGGTCGAAGGCGAGTTCGGGAAGGGCGGACAAAGGCCACCATTCAGCGTTGGCGGCATCGTCGAGACCAACGACAGGCAGTGGCTCATCCACCATGAACAAGTAGGCTACGGTGATGGTTCGTCCGCGTGGGTCGCGATCCACTTTCGAGTAGGCCCCTATCTGTCGCGGTCCACTCAATTCCAGGCCTGTCTCTTCCTTCAACTCGCGAATGGCGCATTGTTCCGTTGTCTCGTCCATCTCCATAAAACCGCCAGGGAAAGCCCAGCAACCTTTGTAGGGGTTGTCGCCCCTCTGGATGAGCAGTATCTTAGGGTTTTCTTCCTTGGTGATCACGATGCAGTCGCCAGTGACCTCTGGTCTCGGGTATTTGTATGTATATGCCATAAAGCTAATGTTTTTTGGGGGTGATTTATTGATTGAGTGTGGCGGACGCGACACGTCGCGTCCCTACATGTGAAATGAATATTCGTGTCGCAACAGGTGCAATTTAGTAATCAAGGCCAAGCGTTACTGTATAGGGCGCATTGAACACGTTGTCTTCTCCTGCTTTGAAGGTGGAGAACGGCTCCAACGTCATGATTTCATCGGAGGTGATGTTGGTGTTCCCTCCAATGCGTTTCGACGGTACAAAGTAGGTAGTGTCGCCATCTTCCTGCAGCACCCAGAGACCGTAGTCGTAGGCTTTGGCCAGGAAGTTGCGGAAGTCGCCCTCGTTCCAGAAGGTGATCCAGATGCTGGTCGATGTGTCGCCCACCATGCGCAACTCACAGGCATGTTCTCCAGCAGGTGTTGGATCTTGGCCTCCGTCGGGTGATGTCTCCAGGGTGATGTTCTTGCCATAGACAATCCAGTCTGTGACTAACTCATCTCCCTCAGCCTTCTCGTGACTGTCGAGCAGCAACTTCAGGCCCGTTGCTTCCATCAGTTGACCGGTATCTGCCTTCCATTCCTCTGTCACTGCCTTGCAGAGGTTGATCATCGCCTCAAAATCAGGCACAGCCAGTTCTCTCTCCACATCCACGCTGATATCAGCGATTTTGACAGCCGACTCATAACGTTTGATCACCTTGCCGTCGCGAGAAACGAGAAACTTGGTGAAGTTCCACTTGATGGGTCCCTGGAAGCCTACCTGCGATTTCAACCAGTTGTAGAGTGGGGCGGCGTTCTCGCCATTCACGTCGATTTTGTCGAACTGCGGGAACTTGATGTTGAAATTGGCGGTGCAGAACTGGTGGATTTCCTGGATTGTTCCTGGAGCCTGAGCGCCGAACTGGTTGCAGGGGAAGTCGAGGATCTCCAGTCCCTGTGCTTGGTACTGCTCATACAGGGCTTCCAAATCCTTGTACTGTGGAGTGAAACCGCAGCGTGTGGCGGTATTGACGATGAGCAACAACTTGCCTTTGTAGTCGGAGAGCGACACTTCCTTGCCGGCATCGTCTTTCACCTTGAAATCGTAAATGCCTTGTGCTGAAAGGGTCAGCAGGCTCATCATCGCCACAAGGCTCAAAAGCATTCTTTTCATCATAATCGAATCAGAGATTTATAGTTTGCGTTTTTTTAGGAGGTTCGGCATTCCTGCCGAACAATGCTTGAGCGTCTTTCGTTTGACGAACCTCTTAATTTCTGTGCGGCAGGAATGCCGCACCTCCTATTTTTTTTGAACACCAATGCTCGCATATGACGAACGTATATTGTGTGGCAGGAATGCCGCACCTCCTATGCCACTGCAAAAATACAGATTTTTATGAACAAAACGGCTTTTCCCGTTCTTATTTTTTCAAATCAAGCAGAATGTTTCCTTAACTTTATAAGTGAATATTCATTGATGTATCAGCATCATATCATCCTCCGTATGGCTTTATCCCGTAGGG
>CAMOWU010000229.1 GCA_946628545.1 uncultured Bacteroides sp.
GCCACGGAGTCGGGCATCAGTTTGTCTTCCATGCCGAGGATGCGGTACACGTGGCGCAGGATCTTTTCCTTGGGCATATAGGCCATGCACCTGTAGTCGCCATACTTGCACTTTTTCTTGCCATAGATGGAGCATGGACGACAGCGGAGGTCGAGTTGTACGATAGACGATTGTTTCTGCCGCCATCCGAGGAAACCCGCCTTGGGGTGTGTGGCTCCCCAGACCGATACGACAGGCACATCGACCATCGATGCCAGATGCATGTTGGCAGAGTCCATGGAGATCATGCAGTCGAGGCGTGACATGAGGAGTATTTCGTTGTGGAAACCTCCAAGTTTGCCCGCCACACTCATCACTCCGTCGCTCTCCCACGACTCAAGCACCTCCTTTTCCTTGTCGCCTGCTCCAAAGAGGAACACGCGGCAGCCCCGCTCGGCAAGTATCTTAGCCACGAGTGCCATTCTGTCGAGCGGGAAGACCTTGCCCTCGTGGGCTGCAAAGGGCGCTATGCCCACCCATCGCTCACTGACTTTCTTCTCGCCCGTCACTGCATACACATCCCTGTAGTTCATGCGCTTCTTGTCGAAAGCGCATACGAAATCCGGTACGACGTTGAGCCCGAGTTGACGCACGACGTCGAGGTATCGCTCTACGGTGTGCTTGAGTTGCTGTCCTGTGTAGCCATGTCCGATCAATACTTGTTTGCTGCCTCTGCCTTTGTGAATGACCCTGACCTTGACCCCCGAGAGGCGGAAACGCCATTTCAGGTACTTGGTTCTCAGCACGTCGTGAAGGTCGGCCACAGCATCGAATCCCATAGGCTTGAGTTCGCTGTAGAGTTTGTTCAGCCCTTTCAGCCCCTTGTAGTCGTCCGTGTTGATCCCCATGACGGATACGTTCTCCGGCATCCAGTCGAAGAAATCCCTGCACCGTTGTGAAGTGAGGACGGTGATTTTCAATTCGGGAAACTGGCGTGCCATGGAGTCAACCACAGGCACGGTCATCGCCACGTCGCCAAATGAAGAGAGGCGGATAACAAGTAGATGGTTCATAGCGGTTTTTGTTATTGGGCTTGATGTTTTATTGACCCCACCCCTGCCCCTCCCCTGCGAGGGGAGTTTTATACTTATTTCTTGCCGTAAAGGACAGGGTTGGTGCTTGGGTCGTTGTACATCTTCATCTGTTTATAGACTTTCATGTACTTACGTCCGTTCTCTATGTCCTCAAGCAATTGGTCGATGGCAGTGGAAAGGTCCACCTGCTGTTCGAGCAGCACGTTGAGTTTGGCCTGGCACTTGGCGCGGTGTTCCTCTGTTGCTTCAGGTCTTTCGACTTGTTCGCGCATGTGGTAGATCTTGAGTGCAAGGATGCTCAGTCGGTCGATGGCCCATGCCGGGCTCTCAGTATTGATGGTGGCATCCGGCAGCGGTTTCACTTCCTTGTATTTGGTGAGGAAATAACTGTCGATCATTTCCACCAAGTCCGTTCTGTCCTGGTTGCTCTTGTCGATGCGACGCTTGATGGCGAGTGCATCGAGCGGACTGATTTCCGGGTCGCGGATGATGTCTTCGAGATGCCACTGTACGGTGTCGATCCAATTCTTGAGGTACAGGTAGTTCTCAATGCTTCCCTGTGCGTATGGATTGTTGATAGGAGTGTCAACATCATTGCTGACATGGTAGTCGTTGACAGACCTGTCGAATATCTCTCTGCAAAGTGCTGTAAATTTCATCTTCGTCAATGTTTTTGAGGGTTCGTAACTATAAAATCAGCCTTTATTCTCCACGCTGAATTTGCAAATATACGGATTCTTATCCAAATCTCCAACTTTTACGGTGAAAAAAGGTTGTTAACTTGAAATTAAGCAGTTGAAATAATTCGTAACCACCACGGTGCCACGTAGGAGGTTCGGCAAGAATGCCGAACATTTTGTGCGGCAGGAATGCCGCACCTCCTACCGTAAACAATGGAATTTACTGACAGATTGAAAGAACGTCGATGTCCTGGGCTATTGGGAAGTTGGTTTTATTTGCGAGACAAATTGCGTTAATCTTCAAAAATTGCTTTGCCACGTCATCAATATTTCGTAATTTTGCATTTTAATTCAGTATGTTGTGCGTTTGTCTGCGACAGGATATGACGCTGACATTCAACGAAGAAACAGTTCGGAACATTTATGGACGACATTCAAACATTAGCGGAACAAGACAACGAGACGGGCAAACTGGAACGCATAGGCGTGTTTTGCGCTTCTTCCAGCCGTATGGACCAAGTGTATTATGACGAGACCCGTCGGTTTGGGCAGTGGCTGGGCACTCATGGCAAGACGCTTGTCTATGGCGGCAGTCGATGCGGTATGATGGAAGTGCTGGCCCAGGCCGTGAAGGAATCAGGTGGCAGAGTCTTTGGAGTGGTTCCGCAGAAAGTGCTGAAGAACAATCTGGTGAGCGAGCAGATCGACATCACGTTTTATGCCGACGGTCTGAGCGACCGGAAAGAATGGCTTATGGGCGAGTCCGACATCATGGTGGTGCTGCCGGGTAGTGTAGGCACCCTTGACGAGGCTTTCACAGCCATGGCATCGCATACGTTTGGTGAGCATCAGAAACAAATCGTCTTCTACAACATCAATGGCTTTTGGGAGGACTTGTTCGTGATGCTCGACAACATGGCGAAGAAAGGGGTGGTCAATAAGCCATTCAGCGCTTTTGTGCACAAGGCCAACACCTTGGACGAGCTTGTCGCTTTGATAGAAGGATAGTCAGAATTTCCTGAGTCATCAGCGTGTTCGACTCATTCGGGCGTTTTGCCCATTCGGTTAGTTCTGAAGCCAGATTCCTCATCCCGTTTGTTTTGAAAAACAGGTTAATAACAGGTCAATCAATAAAACTAAATAT
>CAMOWU010000230.1 GCA_946628545.1 uncultured Bacteroides sp.
GATGGGATGTGCAGGCAGTAAGCAGCATTACCGAAATGAATGTCGCAAAGATTGCCCTGGTGATATAATATTGCTTGTTCTGTTGGTTGGTCATATTGTCGCGTAGGTTCTCTTTTGTAAGACCTTTGTAGCGTTTATATTGCCCTGTGGTCATACCACTCCATGCTTAGGTTCGCTGGTCTTAGGGCAGCGTGGCGGGGCCTGTCGGTGCAAAGGTACAACATTTTTCTGAGATAACTGTCATTCTTGTTCATCATTGTCGTCTTTTATCATGGAGAGATAATATTCGTGGATGCGGGTGTCGGAGTCGAGTTCAGGATGAAAGGCGGTGACGAGTTGACGACCTTGACGCGCTGCGACAATGCGGTCATCGACCTTGGCCAACACCCGACACCGAGTTGTCAGCACTTGCTTGATATACGGAGCGCGGATGAAGGTCATAGGTATGCCCATCCCCACCCCATCGACTTGGGCTGAGGTGTGGAAACTACCGAGTTGTCGTCCGTAGGCATTGCGTTCCGCCTCGATGTCCATCGTGGCGAGATGAAGTTGGGAGAGCATGATGAGGCCTGCACAAGTGCCGAAGACCGGCAATCCGTTGGCGATGTCGTCGCGAAGAGGCTGAAAGAGGCCGAGCTCATGGAGCAACTTGCTCTGGGTGGTCGATTCCCCTCCTGGCAGAATCAGTCCGTCCTTATGCTGATGCCAGTCGTTGAGTTGCCTGACCTCAAATGTCTCCACCCCCAAACGATGGAGCATTTGCACGTGTTCGGCAAATGCTCCCTGAAGTGCCAATACCGCTATTCTCATTTTCCACGTTCCGCCATTAAGAGTTGTATCTCCTGTTCGTTGATACCCACCATAGCCTCTCCAAGGTCTTCCGACAGTTCAGCCAGCAGTTTGGCGTCCTGGAAGTTGGTGACAGCCTTGACGATGGCTGCTGCACGTTTGGCAGGATTACCGCTCTTGAAGATGCCGCTCCCCACGAAGACACCCTCAGCGCCCAACTGCATCATCAGTGCCGCATCGGCAGGAGTGGCCACCCCTCCGGCAGCGAAGTTGACCACTGGCAACTTGCCATTCTCATGCACAAACTTCACCAGCTCATAGGGTGCTTGCAACTGTTTGGCGGCCTCGTAGAGCTCGTCATCGCTCATCGAAACCAGCCGTCGTATCTCGCTTTGCATCAATCGCATGTGGCTGACAGCCTGGACCACATCACCCGTGCCAGGTTCTCCCTTTGTGCGGATCATGGTGGCTCCCTCAGCGATGCGTCTTAATGCCTCTCCCAAGTTCTTGGCACCACAGACAAAAGGGACGTCGAATTGGGTCTTGTCGATGTGATAGACATTATCGGCCGGCGAAAGCACCTCACTCTCGTCGATATAGTCGATTTCGATGGCCTGCAGGATTTGCGCCTCGACGATATGGCCGATGCGCACCTTGGCCATGACAGGTATGGACACTGCCTCCTGTATGCCCTTGATCATTTTCGGGTCGCTCATACGGCTCACTCCACCTGCTGCGCGTATGTCGGCAGGTATGCGTTCCAGCGCCATCACTGCACATGCTCCTGCCTCCTCGGCAATGCGCGCCTGTTCGGGTGTTGTCACGTCCATAATCACTCCGCCCTTCAGCATCTGGGCGAGATTCCTGTTGAGTTCTTGTCTGTTTGTACTCATTGTTTTCTGTAATTTGTGGGGCTTGTCCCCCTCAGTTTTTTGAAGAATTTCGTGAAATGTGCTTGTGAGGAGAATCCGAGACTGTAGGCAATCTCCTGTATGGTTTTACCTGAGAACTTGAGTTGTCGTTCTATCTCATGTATGAGGTGTTCGTCGATGATGTTCTTGGGTGTCAGTCCAGACATACGTCGTGTGACCTGTGCGAGATAACGGCTGCTGACATTGAGTTTGTCTGCATAAAAATGCACGTCGCGGTTGGAGCGGTAGTGTTCGTTGACAGCCCGCATGAAATCGTTGTAGAGTTCACTGCTCCTTCCTTGCAAGTCGCTGGTCTTGGGCACCTGTGTGTTGATGTAGTTGCGTGCCAGCAGTTGAGCGTTGTCGATGTTCTCGCCTTTAGCCAGATAGACCGCCACCGCACTTGCGTAGCGGTTGGCCAGCCCGTGCATAGATTTCTCATCCAGTTGAATGACCAACGTGCACAGTGGAATGAGTTCAGCGCTGATAGTGTCCTGCAATTCCTTGCCCATGAGTTTGTCGCCCCTGGACGAGAGTACCACAGCATCGAAGATGACGTGGCGTGGCTTGTACTTGCGCAAAGCATTGACCACAACCCGAAGCGTCTCGATGTTTCGGATCAATCCTATTTTCACCACCTCGGGTTGGAAATCGTTCATGATGGCCTCTATCTGCCCATTGACGATGGATGCCGGCAGATCATAGAACTGCTGGATGCCAAGTGTGGTCTGGACGGTGATGGAAGTGATGGCCGACATGGCATAACCACCGAGTTCAGAGATGGTTTTGATGTCTGCCTGCATACCCGAACCACTGGTTGAGTCGCTACCTGTAATTGTTAGAATCGGTTTCATGGTTCAAAAGAAGACATTTTATTTCATATAGACGGCAAATCGTTCGCTTTTTGACAAAGAAAACCTCAATTTGTATAACAACGGGATAGATTTATGGCGTTTTTTATATAAAAAAAAGGGATTCTACAACTGTCGCATTAACAGGATGCAGAATCCCACCCCTATTCCATTCCCTTAGAGGGGAGTTTTTT
>CAMOWU010000231.1 GCA_946628545.1 uncultured Bacteroides sp.
TAAAGGGGAAGTTAAAGGGGAAGTTAAAGGGGAAGTTAAAGGGGAAGTTAAAGGGAAGTTAAAGGGGAAGTTAAAGGGGGTGTTGGTCGGGGTGGATGTATTGGCCTTTTCCACGTGTGAAGCGGCCATACTCGATGGCGTGATGCGGACAGGAATGATAGCATCGCAGACAACCCACGCAATCCTTGTGCCATACGGGGATTTTATGGGGCGACAACTGGGTTCCAGCTGAATCTACATTCTTGTTTTGCTCCATCTCGATATTGTGGAGCGGACACATTTGGGCGCATTTTCCGCAACCAACGCATTGGCTGTTGGTATGGAAAGGCTTGGGCGACATGAGAAAGGTGTTGAAGAATGCACCAAGAACAACACTTTTGACCCAAGGCCATTGGCCTGGTATGGTGTCGAACTTGCCTTGCTTCGATTCAGCAATGAAAGAGATGATATCATCGAGTCGTGTCTTGGCTTCACGGAGCTTGCTTTTTTCCCTCTGCTGGTCATCGACATCGAATCCAGGCAGCGAGACGTAAGCCTCGGGCATGACTATAGAGAAACCACAAGCCACCTCCCATCCCTTGCGCTTGGCAGCCTTGCGGAAGTAGTGGTCCATGCGTCCGGAATCATCACCGCAAGTGGCGACGAAATAGACGTACGACACATTCTCCACTTGCATCATCTGGATGAAACGAAGGATGAACTTAGGCACTCTCCAGGCATAGACAGGGAACACGAATCCCAGTTTCTCGTTAGGATGCAAGACGTAGTGCGCCTCCCCTGCCCTTTCATCGGGAATGAAGTAAAGGTGATCGTTGAGTTGTTCAGCCAACTCCCGCGCCACCCATGCAGAGTTGCCGGTGCCAGAGAAATAGAAGATCATATCCAGTGTTTGCGTCGGAAGTAGTACCACGAACAGAATGTAAGGATGACCGATGCGGCGACAGTGATCGGGAATCCCCACCATCTCTCTTCCATGCCGTTGATCAAGTTCATGCCCAGGAAACTGGAGATGAGTGTAGGCAACATGATGATGATGTTGAGCGATGTCAGCACACGCATCACGGTGTTCATGTTGTTGTTGATGACGTTGGCATAGGTGTCCATGGTGGAGTTGAGGATGTTGGTGTAGATGTTGGTGGTTTCGCGCGCCTGGTTCATCTCGATGTTGACATCCTCGATGAGTTCTGCGTCGAGTTCATCGACGGGAAGTCGGAACTTCAGTTTGGAAAGCAGTGTCTCGTTACCACGAATGGATGTGGCGAAGTAAGTGAGCGAGTCCTGAATGCGGGCCAGTCCGATGAGGTCCTTGTTGTCGATCTGCTGGTCGAGGTCCGACTTGGCTTTCTCGATCATGAAACCCACCTGCTTGAGGTGCTTCAGGTACCACACTGCCGACGAGAGGAAGATGCGGAAGACGAGGTCGGTGGCATCGGTGAAACCCTCTCCTCGTTTCTTCTGGTGATCCACGAAGTCACGCATCATCTGTGTCTCATAGTGGCAGACGGTGATGATGATGTCGCTCTTGAGAATGATACCAAGGGGGATGGTGGTGAAGGGCGACTGCGACTTCACCCCTTTATAATAAGGAATACGCATGATGATCATGAGCCAACCCTCATCGTAGTCGTAACGGGAACGCTCATCGGCATCGGCGATATCCGACAGTACATAATCGGGGATCTTGATTTTCTCCTCGAGGAATTCTACATCGTCGTCATCGGGGCAGGTCACCTGCATCCAGCAGCCAGGTGTCCACTCATTCTGAGGCTTGATGCCTCCCTTGAAATTCCAGTAATTGCGCATAACTGATAGGCTTTAAGAATACAACAATAGAAAGATAAAGCCTCAGCTATGCTCGTGGGGCTCTATCGCATCAGTTGAAGGTTTCCGCGTGATAGTCGTCCATAATGGTTTGAAAATTGGTTTTGGTTGCGCAAAGTTACGACTTTTTTCTTAAACACAAAAACAACTCGTAGTTTTTCTGAAAACAAAAAACAAGGAAGCCGATTACATCGGGTTCTGATACACCGATGAAGCGTAACGTCATGCTCAACTATGAAAGTGTCCGACTGCTAATCTACAGCGGGGTACGCAGGCTTCCCAGCCTGCAATGATTTTCGCGTCCTTCAGACGCATCGCAGGCTGATTTGTTTATGATATCAACGCTTTGTCGTTTCGAGAACAAAAATTCTGCCATAACGAACATTTCAGATTTTTTCGTAACTTTGGCTTCGCCGAAGTTACTCCATCTCGGAATAGCAATAGAAAGAACACCCGATGACAAGTCGCCAACCATACTATGACTCGTCATCGAGTGTAAAGGAAATGCTTTTATTTGAATATGACAAACAGATTACCACTTCATAAAAATACATTCTGGCAGTTCCTACTGTATTTTCAGTTGCTATCGGATGCAGAAATTAGCCGATAATCGGATAAGAACCCACAAACGCCTATTTGTAATAAATCATAAAAAATCAATGTGATACATTTATTATCAGCTAAATATCGGCTAATTGTTAGCCAATACTACATACCTTGTAGCAGGACCTGAACCATCTTTCCGACAGAGACGTGCATTCACCATCTGAAGAAGATCGTTTTTGGCTGTAGGATCGGAAATCTTGTATCCCCAATATTGCAGATAGTCTTGCTTAGAGAATCTTTGTTTATCGGAGGTTTGGGAGATAACGCAGTTTTCGAGGTTACGATTTGG
>CAMOWU010000232.1 GCA_946628545.1 uncultured Bacteroides sp.
AACTGGTGAATGATGAATATTTTGTAATAACCAATGAGGCGAAGCCGACAGAGCCACGTACCTATCGAAACTACTACAAGCAACTATTGAAGCAACTCGATATTCCCGATTTGAAATTTCACGGGCTGCGCCACTCATTTGCTACAAGATGCATTGAAAGCCAGTGTGACTATAAGACCGTTAGTGTAATTCTTGGTCACGCCAACATCAGCACAACACTCAACCTCTACGTTCATCCGAACATGGAACAAAAGAAAAAGTGTATTAACCAGATGTTCAAGGCACTAAAATAAAGGATTTAAGGATTGCTACATCGAAATTAGATGTGCATCCGAACATAAAGAAGTGCCAAGCATCCATTTTCTACATATTCATAGCTGATGTAATCCGAGAAAAACGCTCGCGCGGGGATATGACCATTGGCCAACAACTAAAAAATCGCTCTCCATGTTGATCCTATCACCCATCGGTTGGTGAAAAGATCGGAAAAGGCGTGGTTGTAGTCGCAGTAAATGCCCAGGAGACTTTTGCTCGACGGGCGAACCATGTCGATGGAAATTCCGACACCCACCTCTGCGCACTGCTCACTGGGAAAAGACATGAAGGTGGCGCCAGAATTCATGTCGTGCACTTTCTCGGAAACAAAGAAACGACCACCGGCATAAGCCCTGGCACCAAAGCGGACGGAGGGCATGGGATTGGCCGACAGTTTCACACCAGCGTTGAGATGATAGAAATCGAGATTGAAGCCAGAGAGTTCAATCTTGTCGGAAGATAGACTGCGGGCATTCACCTTGGCCTGGGCACTCGACACACGAGCCATGGCTTCTACACCCACATGCTTGTTGAAGAAATAACTGCCTTCCACACCGGCTGAGAGCGTGGCACCAGTGGAGAAACTGACGGTTCCGCTAAAGTCGGCTGGCAGGGTATAACTGCTTTCGGGAATATCCGTATGCCCCGTTTCCATGGCTGAGAGCAAGCTGAACGCAGAAGGTTGCTGGATGAAATGGTAGTTACGCAGGAGTTCAGCCTGTGTGAGTTCCTCCTGCTGGATGCCCTTACCGCTCATCAACTGGTCGGTGATGAAATAAGCGAGGTTGGTGGCCATCATACCGATGCCAGCACCCATGAAGGTGTCGTTGATCCAGTGGCGGTTGTGGTTGTAGCGAAGGAACTGGGTGGCGGTGGCGAAAGAATAACTGCCCACTGTGACCCATGGACTGAGATAACCATACTCGCGATCCAGAATGGCCGCAGAGGCGAATGCCAGACTACAATGTCCAGAGGGAAAAGAATGCTTGCCCCCATCTGGACGCTGTTCATCAACCACAGACTTGAGGCCTAAAGACAAACCCGACGACAGAGCCAAAGCAAAGGCATTGGCTGTAACCATGCGCTCAGTGTTGCTCTTGGCCTTCACACCTGCCAAACGCATAGCCCACGAACTGGCGAGCGGAACCACAGCCACTCCATACTCGCCCAGATTGCTGCCCGAGGTGCGGAAAAGACCTTCCTTCTTTCTGAAATGCTTCTCCGTGAAAGTGGTGTAAGTGCCGCGTATGAGATAGGCGATACCATCGAAGTGCATCTTGCGCTCCTGCTGGTAGCGACGCAACTTGTAAAGAGTGACTACTGTGCCTATGGATTTCTTCAACTCCTCTTGCCTCATGATCTCCTCCACTTCCTTCAAGTAGTCGTCGTCCAACTCACGATAGGTGTTCGACTGAGACTTCTTGGAACGGGGAGATGCTGAGAAATCAGGAAACTTGAGATCCTTGGTCTTATGGTAATCCTCGGCTTGGTTCACACTGTCAACTGCCGACTGAGCCACAGAGAGGATGGAATCGACGGAAACCACCTGACCATAGACAATATGGCAGGACAAACAAGCTATCAATATGAGGATTATCTTTTTCACGGTGCAAAAGTAGTGTTTTTTTCTCGCTTATCCTTGTTCTGTGGATGCAATTTCGTAATTTTGCAAATAAAAAGTCTATCATGCGACCTTTGAAGCAGAAAGGACCAAGAACAATGACAATGAAACAACTACTGACCATACTCCTGCTGGCACTCGTTTCCACCGTACAAGGACAGACCCTGAGAAGGGTGTTTGTCGAGATGCCCGACAGCATCGTGCCACTGCTCTCCAGCGTCAACCGACAAGATGGCATGGACTACGTGGACAACGACATGCCTATCGACGTGACCAACAAACTGGGCAACATCACCACCATCAGTGGCGAGAAAGGACACTATATCGACATCAATACGGCTACCCAAGCATGGACCCGACTCATGCTGCTACCCACCACCAAAGGCGACACGCTGATATGCCTGACCAAGACCGTCTGCATCGACAAGGCGCGCGACAGCCAGATGCTGTTCTACAACACCAACTGGGAAAGACTCAAGAACGATGATTATGTGATATGTCCCACGACTGAAGACTTCATGCTCTGGAACGACTCCATCGGCGAGGACGAACGCAAAAAACTGATGAAGAAAATCGACATAACGCTGATGGAAATCATCACCAGCTATGAGCCCAACGATTCGCCTGAAGCCGTGCCTACAATCATCTTTAAACTCCATTCGCCATCCTACATGAACGAGGACGACAGAAAACTGCTGGAGCCATGGGTGAAGAAAGCCATCACGATGCGGTGGAACGGAGTCAAGTTTGAATAACAATCGTCTATAATCGT
>CAMOWU010000233.1 GCA_946628545.1 uncultured Bacteroides sp.
CATTTTTTTCTAAGTTCCTTCATGTGTTTTTCTCGGTTGGAAAAGGGGAGGATACCGAATCATCAAGTATCTCTCCCCTTATCAGTTTTGGGCATGTGTTCATGCCCTTGAATGCGTTTTTAGCAGAGTTTGCGGCTGCCGTCGCCGATGACAACATCAATGACTACAGGCGACTTACCATATTTCTCCTTGAACAAGGAAACGGCTCTCCTCACGAAGGTGTCGTAAAGCTCAGTCTTCACCAGGTTGATGGTGCAGCCACCGAAGCCACCACCCATGATACGGGAACCGGTCACGCCGCAGTCGCGGGCGATGTCGTTGAGGAAGTCGAGTTCCTCGCACGATACCTCGTAGTCCTTGCTCAGACCGGCGTGGGTCTCATACATCTTCTCGCCTACAGTCTCGTAGTCGCCTGCCTCGAGGGCATCGCAGACTGCCAGTACGCGGTAGTACTCACCGATGACATACTTGGCGCGCTTGTAGTCCTCCTCCGAGATCTTGTCTTTCACCGACTCCAGCATGTCCCAGTCTGCGTCTCTCAGGGTCTCGATGCCAAGGGCCTTAGCCACGTTCTCGCAACTGCGGCGACGGTCGTTGTAGGGTGAGCCTTTGAGCTCATGCTTCACGCATGAGTTGATCAGCACCAACTTGTAGCCTTTGGGGTTCCAAGGATAGTACTTGAACTCACCGCTGCGGCAGTCAAGGCGCATGAGGTTGCCGGCTTTGCCGTGAATAGAAGCGAACTGGTCCATGATACCGCAGTTCACGCCGATATAGTTGTGTTCTGTGCGCTGTCCAACGCGTGCCAGTTCCATCTTCTCGATCTTGTTGTCGTAGAAGAGGTCGTTGATGGCGAAAGCATAGCAGCTCTCCAGGGCGGCTGAAGAAGACATACCTGCTCCGTTGGGAACGTCGCCTGCGAAAGCTGTGTCGAAACCTTCCACGGGAACGCCCAGTTTCATCATCTCGCGTGCCACGCCGTAGATGAAGCGGAAGTGAGTGGCGTTGGGACCTTTCTCGTCGTCGAGGCTGAATTCCACATAGTCCTTCATGTCGATGGAGTAGGCGCGTACGTTGCGGGTGCCATTGGGACGGATTTCAGCGATGATGCCCTGCTGAACGGCTCCTGGGAACACAAAACCACCATTGTAGTCGGTGTGCTCACCAATGAGGTTGATACGGCCTGGAGAGGCATACACTGAGCCTGGCTCGCCACCAAGATGCTTGATGAAGCGGCTTCTTACATCGTCAATTGTCAATTTCATAATTTCTTAAGGTTTTTATTAAAAAGTTAGTGTGATTATTTGAACGTTTTTGATCAATTTAATCTACGGGAATGTCTTTGTTTACATTCTTGCAGCCAACAAGGGCGTAGTAGAGAATATAAGCGAGCATGCCGATAATCAGCCAGTAGCTGGGGATTGGACCGGCGCTCTTGGCGATGGCCTCCTGGATAAGAGGCATGATACCACCACCGACAACCATGGTCATGAAGATACCTGAAGCGGCTTCTGTGTATTTGCCCAAGCCTTCGACGGAGAGGTTGAAGATGCCACCCCACATGATGGAAGTGCAAAGACCGCAGGCGGCGATGAAGATGGCCTTCATGGGAACGTCATGTCCACTGATGTTGAACGAAACGCTTTCTGGCATGAAGATGGCGATGAGCAACAGGACGATGGCAACGGCTGAAACGACTGTCATCTGCAGTGAAGTGGAAACTTTTCCAGAGAGTACACTTGAGCAGGCGCGTCCAATGAGCATCATGAGCCAGTAGCTGGCAGCCAGTGTGCCACCAATGGCGGCAGAGCCTTCAAAACCAAGGTCGGTGATATAGAAGTTGAGCTCCATAGGAATACCGATTTCCACACCTACATAGAAGAAGATGGCAATCACACCGAGCAAGCAGTGGCGGAAAGCCAGAGGGCTGTGCTCGTATTTGGGCTGCTCTTTGCCAAGGGTAGGCTCTGGAATGTTCACGCGGCTGATGATGATGAAAGAAATGGCGAAGACTGCCATACCGATGAAGAGCAGTGGAGAAACGTCTGACATACTGGTCTCAGCTGTGACTGTACCAACGAGCAAACCTGAGAGCAATGGAGTGAGCGTTGCTGTGAGTGAGTTCATCGTGCCACCAATCTGAATCAACTGGTTGCCCTTGTTGCCACCGCCACCCAGGAGGTTGAGCATGGGGTTCACCACTGTGTTGAGCATACAAACGCAGAAACCGCAGATGAATGCGCCAAGAAGATAGATGATGAGGTTGAGGCACACATCTACACCGTCGTAGTTGAACACTTTGGTTCCGGCGCCTGCGATGCTTGACAGATACTGCAAAGCCAAACCTACAATACCGACCACGAGGGCGATAAGAGCGGTTTTCTTGTATCCATACTTGATAAGCATTTTACCTGCTGGAATACCCATGAAGAGGTAAGCGGCGAAGTTCATCAAGTTACCCCATGCTTTGGCAAATGGATATTCAAATCCCCAGATGTTGCCGAATGGAGCACCCATGTTGGTGACGAAGCTGATCATCGCGAAGATGAAGCACATCGTGATAATGGCGATCAGTTTGCCATTGTTTTTTTCTTGAGTCATTGTTGTGTGTTATTTTAGTAAGTTGTTTATCTGTATGCTCTACTTCTCCACACCGAACTTATAGATGG
>CAMOWU010000234.1 GCA_946628545.1 uncultured Bacteroides sp.
AAATAAAATAAAAGTTGTAACTTTGTGGCGTTATAGCATGATTTGCATCATGAGGGCGCTATGAACCGCCTGAAAATGACGTCAATGGGTGCATGCCCTGACAAGAACAACTTATCTCCTTGTGGAACTGAAAAGAATACTTAGACAGACGTTCAAGATTGTCTTCCCGTTCATTTTGGGAGGACTGATTTTGTATTGGATGTACCGCGACTTCGACTTCAGCCGTTTCAACCGCCAGTTCATCGAAAGCACCAACTGGTGGTGGATGGTCATCTCGCTCGTCTTCGGGGCGGTGGCGCAGATCTTCCGCGGACTGAGATGGCGGCAGACACTCGAACCGCTCGACGAATACCCGCGTCGCAGCACCTGCATCTACTCCATCTTCATCTCCTATGCCTCCAGCCTCATCGTGCCGCGCATTGGCGAGGTGGCGCGTTGCGGGGTGCTCAAGCGCTATGAGGGCACATCATTCACCAAGGCCGTAGGAACTGTCGTCACAGAGCGCATCATCGACACGCTGCTCATGCTGCTGATGGTCCTGCTCACCATTGTGCTACAGGTCCAGGTCTTCAACACCTTCTTTGAAGAGACGGGCACCAGCATCGAAGGTATCTTCGACCGATTCACCCCTACGGGATGGATTGTGGCGCTCATCTGTGGCGCGGCGGCACTGGTCTTTGCCGTTTATCTCGTCAGGAAGATGACGGTGCTCGCCAAGTTCCGCAAGATGCTGGTCGATATGAAGGAAGGCGTGCTTTCCCTCAAGGGAGTGAGAAACAAAGGACTCTTTGTCTTCTACACACTGATGATCTGGGCAAGCTACTACGTGCACTTCTACCTCACCTTCCGTTGCTTCGACTTCATGGACGGCCTGGGACCCGTCTGTGCACTGGTGGCTTTCACCGTCGGCACCATCTCGGTGATTGTGCCAACTCCCAATGGCGCCGGCCCGTGGCATTTCTCCGTCAAGACCATCCTCTGCCTTTATGGCGTGGGTGTGGACGATGCTGTGATGTTCGTGCTGGTGGTGCATGCCATACAGACGGCGCTCGTACCTGTGCTCGGCGTCTATGCGCTCATCATGCTCTACTTCACCAAGAGAAAGGTGGAGGCTAACGAAAAAGAATCAATAACATCAACAAATAACTAAACGATCTATTCTTATGGAAATCTACGAACTACAACCCCAATTGATTTGGAAGAACTTCTACAAACTCACACAGATACCACGCCCTTCCGGCCATACTGAAAAGGTGGCTCAGATGCTGGTCGATTTCGCCAAGGAGCATGGCGCTGAGGCTTTCATCGACGACGCCGGCAATGTGGTCATGCGAAAGGGTGCTACCCCAGGCTATGAGAACAAGGAGACAGCCGTGTTGCAGGCCCACATGGACATGGTGCCACAGAAGGTCAAGGAAAGCGACCACGACTTCGTCAACGACCCCATAGAGACTTATATCGACGGGGAATGGGTGAAAGCCAAAGGCACCACACTCGGATCCGACGACGGTATGGGCGTGGCGGCAGCCATGTCGATCATTGAGGACGAGGCAGTGGAGCATGGCCCCATCGAGGTGCTGATCACCAAGGACGAGGAAACGGGCATGTATGGTGCCTTCGGACTCAAAGCCGACACACTCAAAGGCAAGTACCTGCTCAACCTCGACTCTGAGACCGAGGGCGAAATCACCATCGGTTGTGCTGGAGGTATGGATGTGGTCTGCACCATGGAGTATCAGGAAGTGGATGTCGATCCAGAGGGCATGCAGGCCTTCAGAATCAATATGAAAGGTCTTCGTGGAGGTCATTCCGGGCTGGAAATCAACGAGGGCAGGGCAAATGCCAACAAACTCATGGCACGCCTGCTCTTCGCCGCTGTCAACACAGGCTTGGCATCGCTTTGCTCATGGACAGGTGGCAACATGCGCAATGCCATCCCACGCGAGGGAGAGGTCATCGTGGTTGTTCCAGACGACAAGGCCGACGAACTCAAGGCGCTGGTGGAGAAATGCCACAAACTCTTCAACGATGAGTTTGCCGAGTTGGAGAAGGGCAATATCTCACTCACCATCGAACCATGCGACATGCCTCTCAAAGCCATACCTGCTGAGATACAGGAAAACCTCATCAATGCTGTGATGGCAGCCCACGACGGTGTGTTGCGCTTCATCCCCACCATTCCCGACATCGTGGAGACATCGTCCAACCTCTCCATCATCAGCATTGCCGACGGAAAAGCAGAAGTGGATATCCTCGCGCGCAGTGCCACCGACAGCATGAAACTCTATCTTTGCAACATGCACCGCGCTTGTTTCTCCATGGCAGGCATGAACGTGAAGTTCGAGGGCGGCTACAGTGGCTGGCAACCCAACACATCTTCGCCGCTGGTGAAGATGATGGCTGAGATCTACGAGAAGATGTACGGACAGAAACCACTTGTGCAGGTTTGCCACGCCGGACTGGAGTGCGGAATCATCGGAGTGAACTATCCCGACATGGACATGGCTTCCTTCGGACCCACACTGCGCTCACCCCACACCCCCGACGAGCGTTGCCTCATACCCACTGTCGGCCGATTCTACGACTACGTGAAGGAAATCCTTAAGAACATCCCCGAGAAGCATTGACCATTGACCATTGA
>CAMOWU010000235.1 GCA_946628545.1 uncultured Bacteroides sp.
ATGCCACTGTGCTTGCAGGCGTGACTATTGGCGATGGAGCCGTAGTAGCTGCTGGCGCTGTGGTGACAAAGGATGTCGAGCCGAATACGATTGTCGGTGGTGTTCCAGCCAAGGTGATAAAAAAGATATAGATAGAAGACAACTACATGATACTCCTTTTTCTCATTTGAGCACAGGACTTTCTCCACCCTCCAGTCAAAACATCACAATCCACAGGGCGCAGAGAATCAGAGCTATGGCAGAAAGAGTATCTACCAGTCGGCCATATTGGGCAAAGAATCCTCTGAGAGAACTGCCTGCCAAGATCCAAACCAGATTTCCGCCAGGACCTGCAAGGGTGAGCCAGGCAGCGACCTCCAACAAGTCTGTCAACTTATTGGAATAAGGCAGGACAAAAGTACTGAACGCCGTCAACTCAAACAACATCATCTTGGCATTGGTCAACTGCACAACCATGCCGCTCCCAAAGGAACACGCAGAATCCTGCTCGCTCATCTTCCCGTTCCTCTTGTATATTTTATAGGCCAGAACTACCAAATATGCAGCGCCAGCATACTTCAAATAAGAGACGTATTCGCCTATAGCTATACCCAGCAAATGTGTCAACACAGACACGACACATGCCGCGATGCTAAAACCTGTCAGCAATCCGAGCCACATACGCAGAGACTCCCTTCGCCCGTGCCGAAGCGACATAGCGAGGGAATAGATGTTGGCAGGACCTGGTGTATAGCCTATGACCAATATCTGCAAAAGTAATGTCGGGAGTAGCGAGTAAGGCATTTTTACCACTTGTCAAATACAAAATTACTTACTATTATCCCCTGTCATCCTGATTCCTTGCATTGGGTTCCACAACTCCTGATGTCCGTCGGGGAAGATGACCTCAAACAGAGAATCATCAGTAAAACGGATGGTGGTGCCATCAGGCAGGATGCGATGGTCGTTGGCACCATCCAACAGCTTGCCCAACTGCAGCATGAAGTTGCATCGGCGCAGATATGCGACAAGCGGTTTCAGGTCTTGGGAATGCTGGCTACGGCGGTCGAAGTAGGTGCCAAACCAAGGACGCACGGCGGGTTTGCGGTCATCGCCTGGCTGTGAAATCATGACATGAAGGATGCT
The DNA here is from genome assembly GCA_946628545.1 of uncultured Bacteroides sp. Lineage (GTDB taxonomy): Bacteria > Bacteroidota > Bacteroidia > Bacteroidales > Bacteroidaceae > RUG11857. The sequence continues at coordinate 1,126 of CAMOWU010000235.1, forward strand.
GGCGTTGATGCCGGCATGGAAGTAGCGGTCAGCGATGGACTTCAGCTTCTCAAAGCTCCAGTCATCCTTTGCCAACTGTGGCCAACCGTCGGTGAAACTCTCTGCCCAAACTCTGTTCTTGCCGCTGCGACGGGCAGCACCAATGGCTGCATCCACCTCTTTTTTGCGAAACTTGCGGTCGCCTACCCAAAACTCTGCCGCCACCTCGTCGGCAGCACTGCCGTATGTGATGCTGTTGGCAGGAAAGGGACTGTGGGCGTAGGGTTCACACCATGTGCGCAATCCGTACTCATGGGCTTTCTCTGTCAGTCCGCCCATATACTCTGAAGCAACCAGATCGGCAATGAGCCTGTCAAGATCCTTCTTGCAATTGGGATCTGTATAGTCAAGCTCATAGCCATATCGCTGACGGAACTTTGAGAAGATGGAATCGGTGTAGTTTTGCTTGCCACATTCCCAGCTATCTACAACGAGGGTGGTCAGTGTCGGGCGGTCTTTCGGAGGTATTCGGCGAATGATCTCCCCGATGAACGACTCGAAGTGTTTCTGCACATGAGCCTTACAGAGTTTGTCAACCTCCAGCCCCCGTGCCTCTGGCGAACAGGGTGAACACATCACGTCGGTGCCCTCCTTTGTCTTGCATATCTCGATGCCCTGCGGCGTCCAGTTGCGCATGGCCTCTTCTGGCTTTATCCACGGCCCGCCCGATTGGCTCCAGCCCGGACAGTTGAACAGACCCATCTCAATGCCGAGCTCACCAGCCGTCTTGAGTGCCGTGCGCAGGTTCTTCCACCACAGTCGGCTCCGGAACTTGTTCTTGCCAAACGTCTGGCCCTCCAACGGATTGTCGGATTGCGTTAGGTTGCGAATGTCAGTGGCCAAGAAAGCCAGTGTGATGCCGTTGTCCTTCATCCACTTCAGGTCGGCCTTCACGCCTTTGGAATCTACCTGCTCGTCCACCCAATAATAGTAGCATCCCACGCGGATGCTGTCGGGTGGAGAAAGAAACGCATGCCATAGGCGGTCGCGAAGGCTATCACTTGCTGTTTGTGCTTGAGCCATGAGGGTGAAAGCGAGCATAGCCACCAGCAAGTGGCACCTTTTCTTCAAAACATGTCTTCTGTCGTATTGCATAAATGAAATCATTCAACCATCCGAGCCTGTGACAGCCACACCATATCGTTTTCCAGACGAACGTCAATCCGCGTCCTTCGGTCGTAAGTCTGGTATATGGCTGTCTTTGCTCTTCTATCTTTATACTCTTTAGCTACTATCCGCTACATGCAGCTACACCTTCGCTACATGCGCTTCTCTTTTGATTCCTATGTAAATCACTGTGTATCAGAATCGCTACACAGCAGCTACATATTCTTCGCAAATATGGTACAAATTACAAATTTTCGTTAACAAAAATTACCCCACCCATTTAAATTTTTGTTAAATTTT
>CAMOWU010000236.1 GCA_946628545.1 uncultured Bacteroides sp.
AATCTCCTACCCTATCTTGTATATTACTGATTATTTTTTCATAATTTTGTAGTTGGGAAAAATATAATAAAGTAATGAGAGTACAAATTCAGACAACATTAGGCGACATCACGCTTCGCCTGTACGACGAGACACCTCTTCACCGTGATAACTTTCTGAAACTGGTGAAGCAACACTTTTATGATGGTACACTGTTCCATCGGGTCATCAAAAACTTTATGATACAAGGCGGCGATCCTGACTCTAAAGGTGCACCAGCCGACAAGATGTTGGGTACAGGCGATCCTGGTTATACCATTGAAGCCGAGATAAAGGACGGACTCTTCCACAAACGTGGTGCCTTGGCAGCAGCAAGACAAGGAGACGAAGTGAATCCAGAACGCAGAAGCAGCGGTTCGCAGTTCTACATTGTCTGGGGACAAGTGTATAACGAGAACCAACTCCGTCAACTCTCCAAACAAATCATGATGCAGCGACTGCAAGCCGAGTTCAACAAACTCGTTGTCAGTCATCGCGCGGAAATCATGCAGATGCGAAGGGAACGGAATCATGCTGGCCTTCAAGAAATGCAAGAGAAATTGGCTGCGGAGGCCGAGAGCAAAGTAGGTCAATCAGGGATGACTGATGATCAGATGAAAATATACTCCACAGTCGGAGGCACGCCTCATCTCGACGGCCAATACACCGTGTTCGGCGAGGTGGAGGATGGTCTTGATGTGGTAGAGAAGATTCAGAATTCAGCGACAGGACGTGCTGACAGGCCAGTAGATGACATTGAGATGAAGATCGTTGTGGTGGAGTAATACCTTATACAACGATACTCTTTGTGCGTCTTTCAGACGCATCGCAGGCTGGGAAGCCTGCGTACCCTTTTGGGTGGGACGCCGTCTGAACGTTTTTACACAAAAAAACTGAGCGGGATTTTGTGATATACATCTGTTTTTTTATCTTTGCACCATCGATAACAACCCTAAAAATGATAATGATGAAAAAGACTATTCTTCTGTTGCTGTGCCTGATGGCATATACAACAATCTGTTTCTCGCAGAACACGGTAGAGACGATTCGCAAACGCTACGCTGATGCCAAAGCCTATATCGAGTCGCACAAGGACACGGAGGAGAATCAATACGACGGTGCCACATGGCCTATCTATTACCATTTGGAGGCGCGCATGTGGCTGCCTGGCACTGGTGGACATATCGAGGACATCTATTTCTACTACGACGAGAAGGAAGTGGATGAGGACGAGGAAGGCGAACCCGTCATCTATGCTCCCCACTACCTGACCTTCGTCACCACCAAGTACAACTTCGCCGCACGTGAGTATTACGAGGAATACCTCTTCGATGAAGACGGACAACTGGCTTTCGCCTACCTCTACGACCCAATGTGGTCGGAACCTGAACCGGAAGACGTTCAGGCTGTGTCGGCCGACACCATGGTTCCCGACAAAGAGCATGAGTTCAGATTCTACTTCAACAAAGGCAAACTGCTCCGTGCCATCATCAAGAACAGGGACGACAACAAGAAACCTTTCTCGGAAGTCTATTCAGGCACCAACCTCAAAGACATCTACATCGGAGTGCAAGAAACGGCTGTGGAGAAGGCCAACAATTACCTCCAGCTCTTCAACGACATCGATGTCAGCACCTACGGCAATTGACAAGCCGTCACAATCTTAAGATTTTCGCTGTCTTCTGCTTGAAAGCCGCGACTTCATCGTCACTGTTTTTCCCTGGAAACAAAGCCAGGAATCGACTATTCCACATTTGCATCAACGCCGCTGAAGAGAAGTTTTTCTTCAGCGGTGTTTTGTACTGGCTGATTTCCTCTTGGGTGACAGATGTACTCAGGTTGAAAACCACCAACGCTTTTTCAGAGCAGATGCCCTTCAAGTGGCTCAGGAAATCGTCGGTAAAGATAGATTTCACAAGTCCTTTCCCTTGGAAAAGATCCACGATGATCAGGTCGAAAGGATCGGCTTGGTAGGTTGGCACATACTCGAAAGCATCGGCATGGATCAGGTGGAATCGCTCGTCAATACCATCGAGGAAATACTTCTTGGCTATTTCGATCATTTTCTCAGCATACTCAACGCCTGTGATGGCACACGACGGATATTCCTCGTCAATGAATCGTGGCAAGGAGCAGCCAGCGCATCCCAGCACCAAGGCATTGCGGTATTCATGCTTCCCACCCCACGCTTTTATCATGGCTTGCACGGGTCGGAGGTAGGGATGACCATACTTATCGTCCAAATAGATCAAGGATGAAAAGACTTTGCCTCCATGGTGTTCGATGGCTCTTATCGTGGGGCGGACACCCAACCTGTAACTGATATCGACAACAGTGAAAGAGTCGCCGTAGAGGTTGAAAGTCTCCAACTCTTTCCTTCGAATCAATACCTTCTTGAGGAATCGCTTCAAACCTGATGGAATATTCATATACGTTGATTAAAAGTCGTTTTTATTGTATTCGTATAAGCGGTGCAAATTTACAAATAATCTGAGATATAGTTGCCTTTGGAATGGAATAATCTCACCCCACCCC
>CAMOWU010000237.1 GCA_946628545.1 uncultured Bacteroides sp.
TCCAGCCGCTTACCCATGCTGAGAAAGGGCATTTGAGTGTCTTTTCCTTCGAGTCAACACTCTATCACAATGACAAATCTAAATATCATAGGAAGTGATTTCAAAAAGAGACTTGACATGTTCTTCGCCCAATGCATCAAGGCTGGCTTTCCTTCCCCTGCAGATGACTATGGTTGTTGTCCACCATATAGTTGATTTGCAGCTGTGGCGACCAACCTTTCCATACGTTTTTGGTCTCCTGATTCGTATAACCCTCATAGACATCCTGACCACACAGGTAGTACATATCGTCTTTCTGAAGCAACTTCGAGTGACCGTAGCGGCCTGCCCAGAACGAGGCGGTAATGTCGAGCCCGCCCGTACGGTAGTTCACGCGGGCAAGGAAAGCAGTACCACATTCACAAAGGGGAGCGGTTCGCCCTGAGCGTCTATCACTCGTCCACCCACGTCCTGCTTGCGGGCAGAACCCATTACTGTCATCATCATTGCAACCATCATGGTCACCATTCTTAAACACATCATTTTCATTTCTTATTTATTTGTTTTTGTGAATTTTCGTTCGTTGGACGATGCAAAGGTAAGTTATATTACAGCATGATGTCTGTTTTTGGGATAATCCGCTTGTTTCTGTGACGAATGGCTGGCGACCGAGGGATTAACGGCAAGTCTGGGACGAATGGCATGACCGAGCAACTCTCTCTTATCGATGGAATAATAAAGCCCTCATTACGTTTTTTCCTGTGAATAATGTAACATTTAGAATTACTTTTGTATCTTTGCAACGAAAAGCATTTCATAGAAGACCATAAAAAACCAATTGCAATATGAAAAAAATGTTTTATGCCTTGATGGCATTGATGGTTCTCACTTCTTGCGGTGACAAGAAAAACAATAACGGAACCAATCCCTTAACAGGAGAAAAGACTGAAAACGGAACTGAAGCTGAAAGCAAAGTGGAATTCAACGACCAACCACTTCTGGCGATTTCTGAGTATGAGTCTCCCGACTGGTATGTGCCCGTCGGCTACACACCTTCCTCTTCGAACGAGAACCTCGACTACGAGAACTTCACCGAAGAACAGTGGAAAGAACTGACAGAGCGCAACGAGAAGGAAACGGCCGCTTACTACGAACTGCTCAAGAAGAACATGGAACGCTACACCGTCCTCCGCAGCCTTGAGGGCGACAAGAAGGTCAGCTTCGTCGCTGCCAACTTCGACAAAGGACTGGAGAGCACCATCGCCATGGGATGGCAAGGCGCCGAACGCGACGAGCACATGAAGTACCTCCGATACAGAAACGAGAGCGGCGTGAATGAAAATGGATGGGACATGGCGATTCTGGTGACTGAGGAATACGCCAAAACCCACAAACCCTTGAAAGTGGAAGGGGTGGAAACCACTTACGATGAAGATGGAGAGGAGCAAGTAGTGCCTCTTCCCCCTTACCAAGTGGAGGAGTTGGAGAAGATTACAGGAAAGAAAGTCAAGAAGTCGAGGCTCAACAGTAAGATTGAGGAAGACATGTACCAGTTCTACACCGTCATGTTCGAGAACGAGGGTAACAAGGCCTATGCCATGCAGGTGTTCCTCTCGCGCAAAGGACTCCACCTCGGTAAGATGGAAAGCACTGATGTGGATGGCGGTGAGGCCAAGTGGGCAGTCGATATGGAAGGCGATTATCCCTATCAGAATATCATCTCGGCCGACGATGACGGCAAGAACGTCACTTTCTGGTACATAGAATCGGCTCCTGAACACATCGATATGGGTTATTTCCGCATCGTAAACGACGAAGTCGAACAGCACACTTATTCCTCCAATTACGTGTGGGTTAATTGACCATTGACCATTGACTATTGAACATTGATCATTGAGCATCTCGACTCTCGACCCTTGACCCACAACCCTTGAGCATTGAGCTTTTTAGCATAGAGTTCCTAACGGAATGGAATGACAGAATCCCCCGTCAACAATTGGTGTTGGCGGGGGATTACTTATTCGCAATGATCTCACTGGATCACGACGTTGAACTTCGTCGTGGATGTAGATGCCCTTGGCTGTGGGCAATCCCGTCTGTTGCGTTGCCTACTTAATCCCCACCGGCATTTCCCTCTTCTCCAGTTAAGGGAAACGACCTCAACTTAAAAGAATTCGACCATCATTGGTTTGCCGTAGGATTGTTTTCTCGAGCGTTTACGATTGAGACTATGATAGGTGTTTTGATCTTGGTTGTCGGGTGACATAATGATACTTATGTCGCAACTATCACAAGGTATCAATTTCTTTACTCTATCTTTATGTATGGCTGCATTACTGCTTGTAGTGCAATACCTGACGTATAGGTTTTGGTGTAGATGGTGAAAACCGTCTTTCAGCAATGCACGGTCAAAATCCTTTTGTGCCTTTCGACCGATGATGCTGGAGCTGGGCATTGATGTGGTGCATGAGCTTGCGCCAGTTGATGCGCACGTCACGCAGGAAATCGTAGAACACATCCTTCTTACAGTTCATCAAGCCGCTTAGGGGAGAGCCCGAGTAATGATAAGG
>CAMOWU010000238.1 GCA_946628545.1 uncultured Bacteroides sp.
AGACGCTGAAAGCGTCTCCTCTTGGTAACCGAGGGTGCGAAGCACCCCCGGTTTTTAATGCGATATAGTTATCTCGACCCTGAAAGGTCGCCCATCACCCACTTAGGACATACTTTCAGTGGCAGTAGGTTACGCTTTTTTATGGTGGGAAACTTCAGTTAATCATTTGATGAACGGGGAATTTATAGAAGTCCCCTTATATATTGCTTGGCGGTATTCTGCAACTTTGCATGTAAAAGGAGTTTTTTTTGAGGACGAGCATCTCAAATCTCATTTATATGTGCTAACTTTGCACGTCTTTTTGCAGTCTAAGGCTGCAATTCTTATTTATTAATCAAATCAAAACAAATTCACAATGATGAAAAAGCAAAACATCAGGCTTGGACATCCTACTGTGACTTTCACACGGTTCTGCCGCAAGAACTACGCCATCTTCGCCAGTCTCCACAAGGAGATTAGAATTGGTGTGCTTGCGGTTTCCACCCTTCTCTTTGCCAACCCAGAGAGCGTTTTCGCTCAGGTGGAGAGACATGAGGGGGATGTGAAGGACGACCGTCAGGTGGAACTCGACGATGTGGAGGTCACGGCAAGCCGTGTGCCACTGGCACTCAACCAGGCGGCACGAACAGTCAAGCTCATCACGAGCGAACAAATCCAAGCGGCGCCTGTCAACAGCGTCAACGACATTCTTAAACTGGCCGCAGGAGTCGATGTCCGGCAAAGAGGCGGCTATGGTATTCAAACGGACATCAGCATCAATGGCGGCACACACGACCAAATCGTCATCCTTCTCAACGGTGTGAATATTTCTTCGCCACACACCGGGCACCTCGCCGCCGATTTACCTGTTTCTATTGACGACATCGACCACATCGAGATCCTCGAGGGGGCGGCAAGCCGTGTCTATGGCACAAGCGCTTTCTCGGGTGCCATCAACATCGTCACCAAGCACAACGATGACAACCAGATCTCTCTCGGTGCAAAAGGTGGAAGTTACGGCACTTTTGGCGCGGATGCCGCGGCGGTCTTGAACACAACTTCTTTCAGCAATCGCCTCAGTGCCACTTTCAACCGTTCGGATGGAGGAGTAGCAAACAGTGATTTTGAAAAGTTCAATGCCTTCTATCAAGGTGGAACAGACCAGAGTGGAGTCTCGGTGGACTGGCAACTGGGTATGAGCGGCATGAACTATGGAGCCAACACTTTCTATTCTGGACGTTTTCCCAATCAATATGAAAGCAATCGGAGATACATGGCATCCGTAGGGGCGCACAGCAAGGGAAAGGTCACATTGCACCCCACCATCTATTTCAACCGAGCTCTCGACCACTACCAACTCATTCGGGGCACGCAGACAGGTGAGAATTTCCACCTCACAGATGTCTATGGGGCAAGCCTCAATGCTTCTACTAACTGGGCACTTGGCACATCGGTCGTAGGGGCTGAAATCAGAAATGAGGGCATCCTTTCCACCAGCCTCGGACGGCCACTCGAGCCTTCTGAGTATGTGGATATACCTGGACAGTCGGAGCGTTTCTATACTCGTCGCGACAACCGAACCAATATCTGCTACTTCCTGGAACATGATGTGGTGCTCAACCAGCTCACCATCAGTGCTGGTCTTATGGCAAATATGAATACGGCTCTCGACTACCGCTATCGTCTCTACCCAGGGGTAGATGTCAGTTACCGACCTAATGACCATCTGAGACTCTATGCTTCATGGAACCAAGCACAGCGGATGCCTACATTCACCGACCTCTATTACAAGAGTCCTACACAAGAGGGAAACATCGGACTGAAACCAGAGAAAACGGATGAATTCAATGTCGGCATGGCTTATCATCATAAAGGAATCAGAGGCGAGCTGAGAACTTTCTACCGCAAGCAGAAGAACATGATCGACTGGGTGATGTGGCCCAGCGACAGCACAAACAATTACACGACATTCCATGCCGCTAATTTCAAAGCCGACAATATGGGATTCTCCGTCAATGGAACACTCGACTTCCGTGAACTCATCAACCCTGCGTTGCCACTGCATCAGTTCACTGCCAGTTATACTTATATCCATCAGAAACGGCACGACAACGAGAAAATCTATGCCTCCAGTTATGCCTTGGACTATCTGCGGCACAAACTGGTGCTGACCTTGTCGTCTCGCATTGTCTCCAAGCTCAACGCCATGCTCTCTTATCGCTGGCAGCAGCGTATGGGATCGTTTGTGCAATACACGCCAACAACTGCTGAGGATGGTAGTGTCGCGTATGCGGCGGCTACTCGCCCTTACCAACCTTACGGACAACTCGACCTCAAACTGACTTGGAACGACTCTCGTTACAAACTGTTTGTCGAGGCCAACAATCTCACCTCATACCGCTACTACGATATTGGCAACGTCCGACAGCCTGGATTCTGGTTCATGGCGGGCGCCAAGTTCATAATCGGTCTTTAGCCATCCCCCCAACTCCCCTCCCCTCTAAGGGGAGGGGTAGGGGTGGGGTAATGACCATCCCCAATTCCCAAAACTCCCCTCCC